>NZ_JAWHOP010000002.1:452832-509218 GCF_032586995.1 Pseudomonas syringae group sp. J248-6
GCGCCTACCAGATAAAATCCGCTCTGCTGGGCGGTAAAAAAAGGGTCAACCGAGAGGTTGACCCTTTTTTGTTGCGTCTGTTTCGCTCGAAGCCAGTGCCTGCTCTTATGCCAACGCAGAGCCTTGGCACAAGAGGGCAGGCAGCTTCATGGAATCAGTCGGTCACGGCGCAGCTTTTCAAATACCTCGAAAAACGCATCGTCACTTGCCTGGAACGCCGTGAAGCCCAGTTTGCGACTTTTCGACATATCCGTAACCACTTCGATCGGACGGCCCAGGTCGGCGTCGGTGTGCCATGGCGAAATCAGGCGATTGATATCACCTTCCTTGAGTTGATGCTCGCGGACAATATCGGTCCAGGCAGCCTGATCATCGGCCATCTGCGTTTCCAGCGGGGCTGGCTCGCTCGGAAAATCGGCTGGCTGCAGGTCGAAGTACTCGGCGATCTGCCCCCACATCCAGCTCCAGCGGAATACGTCGCCATTGGTGATGTTGAACGCCTGATTTGCCGCAGCAGGCGTCGTGGCGGCCCACAATTGCTGATGGGCCAACTGACGTGCATCGGTCATGTCGGTCAGGCTGTCCCACTGCACACGTGAGCCCGGGAACACGAAAGGTCGGCCGGTTGCCTTGCAGATCGAGGCATAGACGGCGAGGGTGGTCGCCATGTTCATGGCGTTGCCGACGGCGACACCTGTCACGGTGTGCGGGCGATGGACGCTCCAGGTAAAACCGTCTTTCTCGGCGGCAGCGAAGACTTCATCTTCTTGCGCGTAATAGAAGTTCTCGATATCCAGGCGCGCTTGCGTTTCCCTGAACGGAGTCTGTGGCAGCGTACCTTTGCCATAGGCTTCGAACGGGCCAAGGTAATGTTTGAGCCCGGTGACCAGCGCGACATGTTTCACGCTGCCAGCGGGGCGCACAGCGTCCAGCACATTGCGCACCATTGCAGCATTGACGCGAATGTTCTCTGCTTCAGTGGCCTGACGCGACCATGTGGTGATGAAAACGTGGGTGGGCTTCAAATCAGCCAGGGCCGCACTGACGGACTCCGGGTTCTGCAGGTCTGCAGCCACCGGAATTACGCCGGGCCGCGCTGAAGGGCTACGGGAGAGGGCGGCAACCTGCCAATCGTTTTCCAGTAACAACTGTGTGATTGCACTGCCGACAATGCCACTTGCGCCAACAACCAGGGCGGTCTGAGTCATAGGGGATCTCCTGAGACGGGGATGAAGGTAATGAACCGTCTGCTCTCTCAGAACAGCTTCAGGCCTGACCGTTCAACCCGATCTGGCCGATCACCCTTTGGCGTTGCGCCATATGCTCTCAGGCCCGCTGGGCATACGACTTGACGATGGTCTTGGTCGCACTGCTGGCCTTCAAGTCTGCGAGTTTCTTCGGAGCCAGCCATTTGCAGGCGGCAATCTCATTCTGCGGCGAAGGCTCGCTTGAGGCCGGGACCTGCGTAGTGAATACGTAGTGAGTAACCTGATCTTTCTCATAGACCTCGAGGTAGAGCAGATCAAGATTTTTCAGGCCTGTTTCCTCGCACAATTCACGCATGGCGGCCTGAGCAGGCGTTTCACCGGCCTCGATCTTGCCACCAGGCAATGCCCAGCGCGATTTTGGTTTGCGCACGTAGAGGACCTGGCCGTCGCGTTTGCAGATGACTGTCGCTCGTTGTTTCATGATTCGTTCACCTGTTAAAACGTCCGTTGACATGAGTATCTGCAAGGACTTCGTGAACTTGAGACCCAAAGGCAGTCAGTGATAGTCACTAAAATGTAATAAATAGTTCATTTTTCTGGCCGGGACAAGCTCATGCCAGCGTGAGCCAGGCGCAAGTGCCGGCTTCAAGCCGCTGCCGACACTTACAGTGAGTATGAGTATCAGTGGGTTATTGTCTGTAGTCAGTTCATGCCTTGCGACGTACGGCATGTCTGTGCGCGCAGCCGTCCTTGGCAGCGCTAGGCTCTTCAGGTGCATTCAGCCCGCATCATGCGGCGTTTGAGTCAGCAGGAATTTCCTGCTTGAGGCTGGCCATGTCGATGACAAAACGATATTTCACGTCGCCTTTGAGCATCCGCTCGTAAGCCTCGTTGATGTCCTGCATGGCGATCATTTCAATGTCTGAAACGATGCCGTGTTCAGCACAGAAATCCAGCATTTCCTGGGTTTCCTGAATGCCGCCGATCAACGACCCTGCCAGACTGCGGCGTTTGAAGATCAAATTGAAGACTGCCGGTGACGGGTGCGGTTCTGCCGGTGCGCCGACCAGCGTCATGGTGCCGTCACGCTTGAGAAGGGACAGAAATGCATCCAGATCATGCGGTGCTGCGACTGTATTGAGGATGAAGTCCAGGCTATTGGTCTGGGCTGCCATCTGTGCCGCATCTTTGGATACAACAACCTCGTCGGCACCCAGCCGCAAGCCATCTTCACGCTTGTCGGGCGATGTGGTGAACAGCACCACATGAGCGCCCATGGCGTGGGCGATCTTGACGCCCATGTGGCCGAGCCCTCCGAGCCCGACAATGCCCACTTTTTTGCCCGGGCCGACTTTCCAGTGGCGCAATGGCGAGTACGTGGTGATACCTGCGCACAACAGCGGCGCGACGGCGGCCAGATTGGCGTCGTGAGAGATGCGCAGGACGAACTTCTCCTTGACCACGATCTTGTCGGAGTAGCCGCCGAAGGTGTTCTCGCCGCCAAATACCGGGCCGTTGTAGGTGCCTGTGAAGCCGCTCTCGCAATATTGCTCGTCACCCTCTGCGCAGGGTGTACATTGCTGGCAACTGTCTACCATGCAGCCGACACCCGCGAGGTCGCCGACCTTGAAATGTTTGACGTCTGCACCGACTGCAGTTACCCGGCCAACGATTTCGTGGCCTGGAACCGAAGGATAGAGTGTGTTGTGCCACTCATTGCGTGCGGTATGCAGGTCCGAGTGACAAACGCCGCAGTAGAGAATGTCGATCTGAACGTCTTCGGCACCGGGTGAGCGGCGTTCGAACTGATACGGTTTGAGCACTTCCTGAGCAGACTGCGCTGCGTAACTGTAAGTCTTGACCATGACTGTCACCTGTTCAGTGGGGGAAGAATATGTAACGCCGCGAGCAAGCATAGCCGAGCCCTGCTCATTCACCTTGGCGGTCTCGCGACACACCTGAATCTGACCCGTATGGCAGCCGTGTAGTGCCCCACGTCACATGGATGTCATCTGACAGGCAAAGGGTCTGCCAAAAAGGTATGAACTTTGCAACAATGCAGCAGCACACTTGTTACCTTTGGTCATGGTTTTTACGGATGACCGTCGTCGGCTCATGCATCTGGTGTTTCCATGACAGTCTCACATCTGGCCACGGGTATATGCCCGAGCGTAGCGTTCAGTCCAGACACCACGTTGGCTGCCAACCATGACAGATTCGCCAGTCACGCGCCCATCGACGCACTTTTGAGCGCTGCACGGGAACAGATACCGGATATCGCCTGGGCAGCCTACGCTGCAGGCGAGCTGAAATGTCTGCTCGGGCAGGGCGACCCTGCAGTCGTCTGGCCTGCGCACATCGCTGCTGAAGACTTCGACACATACTGTGCTCAATTGCAGCTTCATTGCCGAGTCGCCGGGCAGGGCGAGGGCGTGTTGGGCTGGGTGCTGGCACCAATGGCTGAAAAAGACCATCCCGCGCTGGTGGATCTCGCTGCCAGACTGGGTTCACTGTTGCAGACCGCTGCGTTGATCCGGGCGCAGAACACCCAGCGGGTTCTCTATGAAATCAGCCTGCTGGCCAGCTCCACGCTGGATCGCGGGGCTTTTCTGCAGGGTATTCATGAGCAGTTGAGTGCGCTGATCGATGCCGAGAACTTCTACGTCGCGCTGTATGACCAGCAAAGCCGCAAGATCACTTATCCGTATTACATCGACCGTTTCGATGACGAAGCGATGGGCCACGAGACGTTCGAATTCATCGACGCCGATCGAATGTCGCTCACCGGGTATGTCTTGAGCACCGGGCAACCCTTGTTTCTCGAAGCAGCCTGTATCGAGCGGGCAAAAGCCGAAGGTCGTTTTTTCTGGGTGGGGCGTCTGCCGGAGTTCTGGATGGGCGCGCCCCTGAAAAACGCCTCGGACGAAGTATTCGGCATGGTAGCGATGCAGGTCTATGACGTGTCCCGCGTCTACAGTGCTCAGGATCGCGCGTTGTTTTCCGTGGTGTCGCGGCATGTGGCGATGGCCTTGGACCGGCTGCTGCGCCGTACCGACCTGGAGCAGATCGTGGCACTGCGCACGCAACAGCTTTCGGCAGCCAACGACGCCCTGCGCCAGGAAGTGCGCGACCGTGAACGCGCCGAGCATTTGCAGAGTGCCCTGTTCCAGATTGCCGAGCTGTCCAGCCAGCCCGGCGACATGAATGAGCTGTTTCGCAGCCTGCACATGATTGTCGGCGAGCTGCTGGTAGCGCTCAATTTCTACATCGCCCTTTACGACAGCGCCACGGGCGAAGTGACCTTTCCTTATTACATCGACGAATTCCAGCCCACGCCGCCACGTTCACGGCGTGGGCAGCGCGGCTTTACCGAGTATGTGATAGGCCAGCGGCGACCGTGCCTGATCGATTACGACGATGCCCGCCGGCTGGAAAGCCTGGGCGAAATCGAGGTGCAAAAAAATACCGGTCGTTCTTCTTCCTGGCTGGGCATTCCGTTGTTCGATGGCGAGCAAGTGCGCGGCGTTCTGGTGGTGCAAAGCTATTCGAAGGATGTCAGCTATACCTTGCGTGATCAGGAACTGCTGACCTTTGTCTCTCGCCACATCGACACGGCACTGTCCCGCCGCAGCGCGGCAGAAGCGATCCACACCGCCAATGTGCTCCTCGAAGCCCGGGTTCGCGACCGGACCCGGGAACTGGATCAGGCCAACGCCAGGTTGCAGCATGAAAACTCCCACGACTCGTTGACCGGGTTGCCCAACCGCAGTCACTTGCAACATCGCCTGAAACAGGCGTGGCAGGACTTTTGCCTGAACGGCCAGCAGCTGATTGTCATGTTCATCGATCTGGATCGTTTCAAGATGATCAATGACAGCCTTGGCCACCACTGCGGCGATATCCTCCTGGTGCAGGCCGCCGAGCGGCTGCGCAGTTGCATGCGTGAAGGGGATCTGCTGGCCAGGCTTGGAGGTGACGAATTTGCGGTGCTAAGCATCGATGCACCGTTACAGGCCGGTACGGATATAGCCCAGCGGATCCTGACCGCGTTCGAGCAACCGTTCGTGATTGACGATCACAGCGTCTTTTCTTCCTGCAGTATTGGCGTGGTGGGTGCCGACAGCCGCTTTCATCAGGAGCCGGCAGACCTCTTGCGTGATGCCGACACCGCCATGTACCGGGTCAAGAATGGTGGGCGTGACAGCTTCGCCGTGTTCAATCAGGCTCTACGTCGGGAGGTTTCGGATCAGGTCGAACAAGAGGGTGCGTTGCGCACGGCCCTGAAGCGTAGCGATCAACTGATCCCCTATTTTCAGCCGGTCATCTGTGTCAGGACCGGAGAGTTGCTGGCGTTTGAAGCCCTGATCCGCTGGCGCATGCCGGATGGACGGATCGTCGGGCCGGAAAGCTTTTTGCCCGCGCTGGAGGGGTTGCGCCTGATTGGTCGTCTGGATATCTACATGCTCAAATGTGTAGTGAACATCCTGGCGCAACCCGAGAACGGCCGCTGGCCGCCAGTGCATGTGAACTGCTCCAGCTACAGCATCACCCGTCCGGCATTCGCTGCAGAAGTGCTGGCGATGCTTGCTGAACAGAATGTTGCGCCCTGGCGTCTGTGTCTGGAGCTTACAGAGGGGGCTCTGGTGGCCGACCCCGAGCAGGCACGCCTGTCAATGAAGCAACTGGCCGAGCAGGGCATGTCGGTCATGCTGGACGATTTTGGCGCGGGGTTTTCTTCGCTCAGCTATGTGCATCAATACCATTTCAGCGGCTTGAAAATCGACAAGTCGTTTATCTTCGGACTGGCCTCCAGCGTACGCAGCCGGGCCATCGTGCGGGCCATCGTACGCATGGCCGAATCCCTTGATCTGAACGTCGTCGCCGAAGGTGTCGAAGATCTGGAAACACTCGAGCTGCTGCGCGAGATCGGCGCGACCCAGGCGCAGGGTTACTACTTCTCTGAACCGTTGCCGATCGAGCTGTTGAACGTCAATACCGGTCGTGCGGCAGGCTGAAAGCGGCCTGTGTCGGTGAATGTTTGCCGCAAACGGCAGAACGTATGGGTTTTTTTGACAGTGCTGATCCTGAGATTCTGAATTTAAGGTTTAAAAATCAGTAGCTTATGAATTTATTGCGCACTTGGCACTGGACTTGCTGTTGAACCTGCGCAACAGGTTCCTCAGGAGGTGAAAGATGATTATTGGCACGAGTGCGCTTGAGCAGCTTGTTTCCCGGGCTGTGGTTGGGCGCAAAACCGTAGATGAGGTGTCTCAGGACGCATTCAGCTCGGTTGCCGCCGCTGGCCTGACATCAGGTTCGGCACCGGTTACCACGCCGGTCAGCAATTCAACATCGCAAGACAGCAAGCAGGACAACAGCGGTTACAACGAATCCTTCGCGCGGATGATGATCAACCTCAAGTCTGCCGGTGATTCGTCACTGTCGGAAAAGACGGCTGATCGCGACAACGGTGTCATCGGTTCAGTGGCCAGCGCCACCAGCACCACTGACACTGCATCGACGGGTTCGGTAGAACAGAAGTTCATGGACTCTCTGAAGCAGACAGCCGAAGAGAAAGTGCGCGAGAAGCTGACGGGCGTCACCCAGAAAGACTACGACGCCATGGCACCTCAGGACCAACTGGCCATCGACCAGAAAGTCCAGGACGCGCTCAAGGACAAGCAGAACAACGTTGCGGATGACATCAACACCCGCATCAGAGGTATCAAGGCCGGGATGGTGGCTTGACCAGGCAGTGGGTTCAGTTGCTTGTTCGGCGACTGTAATGGCTCTTTCGTGAGCAAGCTCACTCCCACAAATGGAATGCTTTCCAAATGGGAGTGAATCCTGAAACTTCTCCCGCTTGGAACAGGTTCGGAATGTGGGAGTGAGCTTGCTCACGAAGACTTTATTTCATGCGTTACATGTTGCGGATGTACCGCTGTTTTTGTTTCTCGTCGAAAACTGAATCACCCCAACTGATGCCGATACGGCAGATCCGGCCCGACCTTTGTGCAGGTCAGCGCGGCTGCGCCGACGGCAAAATTCAGCATCTCGTCCAGTGTTTCCCGTGACAGCGTCGACAAGCCTTCTGGCGTATCGAGCTGACGCTCGCTGAGGAAGGTCAGCAGCGCCGCCTGAAAAGTATCCCCGGCCCCGACGGTATCGGCGGTGACCACCGTTTTTGCCGGCACTGACCAAGTACCATGCTGCCGGGTAAAGACGCTGGCACCTTGCGTGCCGCGGGTGACGATGACCAGTTGCGTACGCTTGCCGAGCCAGCCTTCGGCGATTTTTTGTGGATCGCTGTCCGGGTACAACAGGTGCAGGTCTTCGTCACTGACCTTGATCAGGTGCGCATGTTCGGCGAACGCTGCGACCTGGCTGCGCCAGCGCTGAATGTCCGGTGCCGGGTTGAGGCGCACGTTGGGGTCCAGTGAAATCAGGCGCGTCGCACTTTCGCGGGCGACCAGCGCCAGCAGTGTGTCGGCAATCGGCTGCACCACCAGCGAAAACGAGCCGACGTGAATGCCGCGTACCTGCGCATCGAGTTCCGGCAGATGTTCAAGGCGCAACTGCCGGTCCGCGCAGCCGTCGCCGCGAAAGCTGTAAGTCGGCGAGCCATCGCTGCCCACGGCGACCATGGCCAGTGTCGTGGGCGCGTCGAAGTCGATCAGGTGATCGGTATTGACCGTTTCCTTTTCCAGCACGGCACGCAGCCGACGGCCCAGGTAATCGGTGGACAGCCCGGCAAGAAAGCTGGCTTCCACACCCAGACGGCGCAGTCCGATCGCAACGTTGAACGGCGAGCCGCCAGCAATCGCATCGAACCCCAATCTGTTCAGGGAACCGCTGTCATCAGCGCGGGTGAAAATATCGAACAGTGCTTCGCCACAAACCAGAAACATAAGTGCTCCATGAAAAAACGGTTCAAACCTTGCGCAGTTGCGCCTGATAACGCTGATAGACCTGCTGATAGGCGGCCACATTATGCACCACGGGGTGCGTCTCACTGCTTTGATCAAGGCTCACACAGCGTTCGCACAGTTGTTGCAGGTCCTCAGCCTTGCCGTGGGCATGCGACCAGCACCATGCGGCCTGAATGGCCGCGCCCAGCGCGGCGGCTTCTGCGTGGTCGGTGCAGATCACCGGAGTGTCCATGATGTCAGCCACGATCTGCCGCCATACTGCACTTTTGGAACCGCCGCCAATCAGGCGGATTTTCTCGCTTTTGATGCCGCTGTCGCGCAGCAGGTCCAATCCGTAGCGAAGGCCGAAGGTGGTGCCTTCGACCACGGCGCGGGACAGGTTGGCCTGGGTCAGATTGGTGCTGTCCAGGCCGACGATGCTGCCGGTAGCATCGGGCAGGGCGGGCACGCGTTCGCCGTTCAGAAAAGGCAATATCAGCACGCCTTCGGCCCCTATTGGCGCTTGGGCGACGGCCTGGTTGAACCCGACGATATCCAGAGCGAACAATTCACGAATAGCCGTGGTCGCATTGGTCAGGTTCATGGTGCAGATCAATGGCAACCAGCCACCGGAGGATGAGCAGAAGGTAGCGACCGACTCATGCTCGCTGACCCGCGCCTCATCGGCGTAGGCATAGACAGTGCCTGACGAGCCCAGGCTCATGGTGATCAGACCGGGCTGGATATTGCCCGTGCCAATGGCGCCCATCATGTTGTCGCCGCCACCACTGGACACCAGTGCGGCGGGGTTCAGGTCCAGCAAACGGGCGATTTCAGGACGCAGCACGCCAACCGCTTCGTGTGCTTGCACCAATTGCGGCAGCGCCTTGCCCAGACGGCCGCTCGGGTCGATGTGCGCGAGCAGCGGCAGGTCCCATTCACGGGTGCGCACATTGAAATAACCGGTGCCCGATGCATCTCCGAATTCAGTGCAGCAGCGGCCGGTCAGCCAATAGTTGAGGTAGTCGTGGGGCAGCAGCACCTTGTCTATGCGCTCAAACAGCTGCGGGTACTGCTCCTTGGTCCACAGCAGTTTGGACACGGTATAGCCCGGCGCAATGACCAGGCCAAGGCGTTGCAGAGAACCCTGCGCGCCGCCCAGGTAATCCAGCAAGCGCTGGTTTTCCGGGGCCGATTCAGTGTCGCACCACAGTTTGGCCGGGCGCAGCACCTCACCTTGAGCATCGAGTAGCACCAGACCATGTTGCTGGCCCGATACGCCGATGCCGAGAATCTGCTGTCCCGACACACCCGATTGCGCCAAAGCATCGCGGGTGGCCTGTTGCAGCGCGTTCAGCCATTGCCCGACGTCCTGCTCGCGGCGGCCGTTATGGTCGCTGATCAGGCCATGCGAGGCCGAACCCTCGCCCAGTACAGTACCGCGTTCGGTATCGAGCACCAGCACCTTGGTGCCTTGGGTGCCGCAGTCAATTCCAAGAAACATGGGCGCACCTCAAAGGCGGTTGGCCAGAAGTTTTTCCAGCGTGCCGCTGACGCCCAGCGTGCGCAGGTCATTGAGGTTCTGCTCGAACGCTGCGACGAACTCGGCTGATTTCGGAATGGCAACGCCAAATATTTCCTCAACCTGCAACAGCCGCTGGGTAATCAGCGCGTCGTCGGCCACCAGTGCCTGACAGAAATCGGCGCGTGGGTCGGGAATTTTGTAGGTCGTGCCGTTCTCGTCGACACCCTTCAGATACAGCGCCCACGCGGCGACCACCAGCGAGGCGCGTTCGAAATTACCCTGATCGACGATCAGACGATTGATCGTCGGAATAGTGAACTTGGGAAATTTGGACGAACCGTCCGAACAGACCCGTTCCAGCTGATCAGCGATTGCCTGGTTGGAAAAGCGCTCGATCAGTGTGTCTTTATAGCCTTCCAGGTCGATGCCCGGCACCGACGCCAGCTGCGGCGTGACGTCCAGGTCCATGTAAGCGCGGATGTAGCGTACGAACAGCGGGTCATTCATGGTTTCGTGGACAAAGCGATAACCCTTGAGGAAGCCCAGATAGGTCAGGGCAAGGTGGCTGCCGTTGAGCAGCTTGATCTTCATTTCCTCGTAGGGTGTTACATCATCGGTGAACTGCACGCCGACCTTTTCCCAGGCTGGGCGACCGTTGACGAACTTGTCTTCCAGCACCCATTGCACGAACGGTTCGCAGACCACCGGCCAGGCGTCGTCGATGTGCTTCTCGTCCGCCAGCTTCAGTCGGTGAGCAGCGCTGGTCATGGGGGTGATGCGGTCGACCATCGCGTTGGGAAAGCTGACGTTGTGTTTGATCCAGTCATGCAGATCGGCATCGCGCAAGGTGGCAAACGCCAGCAACGCCTTGCGAGTGACTGCGCCATTGTGCGGCAGGTTATCGCAGGACATCAGGGTAAAGGCTGGCGTACCTTCGGCGCGGCGGCGCGCCAGTGCGGCGCAGAGGAAGCCGAATACCGTCCTGGGCTGATCCGGGTGTGCCAGGTCGTGCTGGATCTGTGGCAGATGCGCCATGAACTGGCCATTGCTGTCGTCGATGCAATAGCCGCCTTCGGTGATGGTCAGCGAGACGATGCGGATGTCCGGGCTGGCCAGCTTGTCGATCAACGCCTGCGGGCTGTCACCGGCCAGCAGCATGCCGCTGATCGAGGCAATCACGCGGGTTTCGGTATCTGGCGTGTCGCCCAGTTCGTAGAGCGTGTACAGATAGTCCTGCTGCGCCAGTGCGTCACGTACGGCTTTGTCTTCAGGGCGCAGACCGACGCCGCAGATGCTCCATTCAAAGCCTTCGCCGCTGTTCATCAGTGCATCGGTGTAAAACGCCTGATGCGCCCGATGGAAGCCGCCAACGCCGATATGGGCAATGCCCTGACGGGTGCTTTCGACGGTGTAGGCGGGCAGGGCAATGTCGGCGTCCAGTCGGGACAGATTGTTTTTGCTCAGTTTCATGAAGGGCTCTCCGGAACTCAGGCGGCGACAGTCTGCAAGGCTTTGGCAATCACCAGACCTTGAGCGTCGAACAGGTGGCATTGGGCACTGTCCAGGTGCAGGTTCAGCGTCTCGCCGTACTGGCTGGCCAGGTCGCCACGAATACGCATGGTCAGCGCCTCGCCCGAGCGGGTACGCACATGGCAATAGGTATCGCTGCCGAGGCGTTCGCTGACATCGGCGATAACCTGCAACTGGCAATCGCTGTTCTGGGCAAGATTCAGGTGTTCCGGGCGAATGCCCAGCGTCACGGGTGCTCCGACACTCAACCCTGCGCCGTTGACCGGCAGGCTGATGCGGGTTCCGGCGTCCAGTTCGACTTCACAGCTGGCGTTGTCCACTCGACTGATCTTGCCCTTGAGGAAGCCCATTTTTGGCGTGCCGAGAAAGCCTGCGACAAACAGATTGGCAGGGTGGTGATAAAGCTCCAGCGGCGAGCCGACCTGCTCGACCTTGCCGCCGTTGAGCACCACCACCTTGTCGGCCAGCGTCATGGCCTCAACCTGATCGTGGGTCACATAGATCATCGTGGCCTGCAGCTCTTTGTGCAGGCGCGACAGCTCCAGGCGGGTTTGCACGCGCAACGCGGCGTCGAGGTTGGACAGTGGTTCGTCGAAGAGAAAAATCTTCGGATTGCGCACGATGGCCCGACCAATCGCAACACGTTGGCGCTGACCGCCGGACAACTGCTTGGGCTTGCGTTCCAGCAACGGGCCGAGCTCCAGAATACGCGCGGCTTCATCGACCTTCTTCTTGATCTCGGCCTTGTCGCCACCCGCCAGGTCCAGCGCGAATGACAGGTTCTTGCCTACCGTCATATGCGGGTAAAGCGCGTAGGTCTGGAACACCATCGCCAGATCGCGCTTGGCCGGCGTGACCTGGGTAATGTCGCGGCCATCGAGTTCGATGGTCCCCGAGGTGACTTCCTCCAGCCCGGCGATGAGTCGCAGCAGGGTGGATTTGCCGCAGCCCGAAGGCCCGACGAAGACCACGAACTCGCGGTCATTCACGTCCAGATCGATACCCTTGATGATTTGATGACCATCAAAGCCTTTTTGCAGGTTGCGGATGCTCAGGTTAGCCATGTTGGATTCCTTCTTGTTCTTGGGGTCGGGCTATTTGACAGCGCCGAACGACAGGCCGCGAACCAGTTGTTTCTGACTGATCCAGCCGAAAATCAGGATGGGCGCACACGCCAGGGTCGAGACCGCCGACAGCTTGGCCCAGAACAGCCCTTCGGGACTGGAGTAGGAGGCGATCAGTGCCGTCAACGGTGCTGCTGCGGACGAGGTCAGGTTCAGTGACCAGAACGCTTCGTTCCAGCACAGGATCAGCGATAGCAGTGCTGTGGAAGCCAGCCCGCCCTTGCAGATCGGCATCAGCACGCGAAAGATCTCCTGGCGGGTGCTGGCACCGTCCAGCCGTGAGGCCTCGAGGATCTCGCCAGGAATATCCTTGAAATAGGTGTAGATCATCCAGACCACGATCGGCAGGTTGATCAGCGTGTAGATGATGATCAGCGCCAGCCGCGAATCCAGCAGGCCAAAGGTCTTGGCCAGCAGGTAGATCGGCATCAGCACGCCCACTGGCGGCAGCATCTTGGTCGAGAGCATCCAAAGCAGGGTGCTTTTGGTGCGTTTGGTTTCGAAGAACGCCATGGAATACGCCGCAGGAATGGCGATCAGCATGGCCAGGGCGGTGGCGCTGAAGGAAATCAGCACCGAGTTCCAGGCAAAGTGAAAGTAATCGCTGCGTTCCTGGATGTGCAGGTAGTTTTCCAGCGTCGGGGTAAAGAACAATTGCGGCGGCGTCGCAAATGCGTCGATCTCGGTCTTGAAGCTGGTCAGCACCATCCAGAAGATCGGAAAAAACACCAGCGCAGCGATCAGCCAGGACAGGCTCCCGAGCAGCAGGCTTTGCAGGCGGCGTGATTGTTTGAGGGTCATCATGGCAAGGTCCTCATGACTTGTCGGTGAGGTTTTTGCCGATCATCCGGATCAGGATGATCGCCGCGATGTTGGCGATTACTACCGCGATCAGTCCGCCCGCCGAGGCCATGCCGACGTCGAACTGCAGCAGCGCCTGTATGTAGATCAGATATGCCAGGTTGGTCGAGGCAAAGCCGGGTCCGCCATTGGTGGTGGTGAAGATTTCAGCGAACACCGAGAGCAGGAAGATCGTCTCGATCATGACCACCACGGCAATCGGACGTGCCAGGTGCGGCAGGGTCAGGTGCCAGAAGATCGCAATCGGGCCGGCTCCATCCAGACGTGCCGCCTCTTTCTGTTCCTGGTCCAGCGACTGCATGGCGGTCATCAGGATCAGAATCGCGAACGGCAGCCACTGCCAGGACACGATGATGATGATCGACAGCATCGGGTAATGGGCAAACCAGTCGATGGGCTGCGCGTCGAAGAACTTCCACACTGCCGCGAGTACGCCGGACACCGGATGGAAAATCAGGTTTTTCCAGATCAGCGCGCTGACCGTGGGCATGATGAAGAAGGGCGAGATCAGCAGTACGCGAACGATGCCACGGCCGAAAAACTCACTGGCCTCGAGCAGCGCCGAGATCAGCACGCCGAGGATCACACTGATGGCCAGCACGCTGCCGACCAGCAGCAAGGTGTTACCGGCACCGGGCAGAAAGCCGCTGTCGGTGACGAAATACTGGAAGTTCTCCAGCCCGACGAATTCGTTTTCGCCGGGGGAGAGCAGGTTGTAGCGGATCAGCGAGAAATAAATGGTCATGCCCAGTGGCACGATCATCCACACCAGCAGAAGTGCCACTGAAGGACTGACCAGAAACCAGCCCGGCTTGAATCGACGGCTTTTGAGCGGTTGCTGCTCGCCGGACAGGTCCGTGCGTTCAGGGGAGGCTGAGGTATTCATGGGGAGCTCCGAACCGGATTGCACCAGAGTTGTTGCGCAGGTTAGCGGCAGGGTGAAAGCGTTCGCCTTCACCCTGGTACAGGACGGTTACTCTTTCTTCTCTTTCGGGTAACCCGCTCGTTTCATGTCACGCGCAGTCGCTGTTTGCGCATTCTGCAAGGCTTGATCCACAGTGGACTGGCCTATGAGCGCTGCGGAGAACTGCTGACCGACGCTGGTGCCGATGGCCTGGAACTCAGGAATGGTGACCAGTTGAATACCTACGTAAGGCACTGGTTTGAGCGCTGGCGATTTGGGATTGGCCTTCTTCAGCGACTCCAGCGTGATGTTGGCGAAAGGTGCGGCTTTCTTGTATTCATCGGTGTAGGTCGAGGCACGGGTGCCTGGCGGCACGTTGGACACACCGTCGGTATCGGCAACCAGTTTGGCGTACTCTTTCGAGGTGGCCCACTGGGTGAACTCGGCAGCGTCCTTGGTGTTCTTGGCGCTGGTCGGGATCGCCAGCGACCACGAGTACAGCCACGACGAGCCCTTGTCGGTCACCTCATGCGGGGCGTAGGTGAAGCCGACGCTGTCGGCCACTTTGCTCTGCTTCTTGTCGGTCACGAACGAACCGGCAACGCTGGCGTCGACCCAGATGGCGCACTTGCCGCTGTTGAACAGCGCAAGGTTCTCGTTGAAACCGTTGCTGGAGGCGCCCGGCGGCCCGGACTGCTTCATGGTGTTGACGTAGAAGTTCAGCGCATTCTTCCACTCTGGCTGATCGAACTGTGGCGTCCACTTCTCATCGAACCAGCGTCCGCCAAAGGCGTTGGCCAGCGTGGTGATCAGCGCCATGTTTTCGCCCCAGCCAGCCTTGCCACGCAAGCAGATACCGTACTGTTCCTTGGACTTGTCGGTCAGTTTGCCAGCGAATTCGGCAATCTGTGTCCAGGTAGGGCGCTCGGGCATGGTCAGGCCAGCGGCCTTGAACAGGTCGGTGCGGTAGTAAGTGATCGATGCTTCAGCATAGAACGGCAGGGCGAACAGTTTGCCATCCACCGACAGGCCGTCACGTACCGAGGGGAATACATCGTCCAGTTCATAACTGGCAGGCAGGTCTTTCATTTCCTGCAGCCAGCCTTTCTCGCCCCAGAGTGAGGCTTCGTACATGCCGATGGTCAACACGTCGAACTGACCGCCTTTGGTGGCGATGTCGGTGGTCAGGCGCTGACGCAGGACGTTCTCTTCAAGCACAACCCAGTTGAGTTTGATGTCAGGGTGTTTTTCTTCGAAAGTCTTGGAGAGGCGCTGCATGCGAATCATGTCGCTGTTGTTGACCGTGGCGATGGTCACGGTCCCGGCCGTGGCGCTGCCACTGAACACGAAACAGGTGCTGAGGACGGAGCTGGCGAGCAGAAGTTTTGCTGAGTTCTTCATTGATCACTCCTCTTCCACGCCCAGTGAGCAGTAGAAGGATGGTTATTGTTTTTTTTCTCTTCCGGAGGTGAGGAAGATGTGGATTGATTACACCGGCGTTTGGCCTGAAAGACAAATCCTGCGCCGCACTCTGACTGATACTTTTTTGCACTGACGCACGAAAGGCCGATAGAGCCGAATCGCCCATAGGCTGGCTTCGCCGCAACTGCAGCGTAGACGATAGGCGCAAGGGCAGGGTGAATCAGTACAGGTTTTGTTCGGTCAGGCGCTGCATGGCCAGGCGGCGATAATGCGAGGGCGTCATGCCCTTGAGTTGCTGGAAGCGCCGATTGAAGTTGGAAATATTGTTGAAGCCGGATTCAAAGCACACATCAGTGACCGGTTTGTCGCCATCAGCCAGCAATTCGCACGACTTGCTGATGCGCAGTCGATTGACGAACTCCACAAAGCATCGGCCTGTAGCCTGCTTGAACACTCTGGAAAAATAGGTTGGCTTCATGCCCAGATACTCGGCAACTTCCTCCAGCGGCAGCTCCCGGCCATAGTGGGCAAAGATGTAATCCACCGCCCGGTTGGTGCGATCGACGCTGTGCTCGTCCGCGGTATGGGCGACCGCAGTGCCGGAGAGCAACTGATAATCGTCGCTGGCGGCCAGCAACTCGAGAAGAATGAAGAAATGCCCCAGGCGGGTGATGCCACGTGAGTCGGCAATCTTCTGCATCTGCTTCATGGCCTGACGAATCGTGCGCTTGCAGCGAAATTCGATGCCGTAGCGGGCGCGTTCCAGCAGCGGGGTGAGGGTTTTTAGTTCGGCAAACACCTGATTGCCACTTTCCAGCAGTTCATCGGTGAAGTTGACCAGCATGTCGCGCTTGGCCACAACTTCACCCTCGTCGATCTGGCTGATCCAGTTATGCGGCAGGTTGGGGCCGGTCAGAAACAGGCTGGCAGGGTTGAAATTGCCGATGTAATCGCCGACAAATACCTTGCCGGAGCTGGCAACAATCAAATGCAGCTCATATTCCTTGTGAAAGTGCCAACGCACCAGCGGACAGGGGAAACCGTGCTCGCGATAAATGATCGACAGCCCGTTGTGGTCGTCCATCAGTTCGTAGGAAGGGTCGGCGATTCTTGTTGTTTTACTCATGGCTATGTCGTGTTCAGCAGTTGCCAGAACGATAATGTGCCTGATTTTCAGCTTCAATGCCCGGTCGCTGACAAAAATCACCTACGATCACGCGTCTCACATGATTTGCCACAGTGGAGTGGTTATCCGATGAAACAGATCCTGCTGATCGGCATGGGGGCCGGTGATCCCGAGCAGATCACCTTGCAGGCCATTGCTGCGCTGAACCGTGCCGATGTGATCTTCATCCTCGACAAGGGCTATGTCGACGATGAGTTGCTGCGCCTGCGCAAAGAGCTTTGCCAGCGCCATATCACTCATCAGAGCTACCGTCTGGTACAGGTTCAGGACCCACGGCGCGAAGGCGACCCTGACGTCTACGAGCGGGGTATCGAGAGTTGGCACGAACAGCGCGCTGCATTGTTCGAACGGCTGTTGACCGATGAGCTTGGCGCAGATCAGGTCGGCGCGTTTCTGGTCTGGGGCGATCCGTCACTGTATGACAGCACCATGCGCATCCTTGATCGCGTATTGGCGCGCGGCAGGGAATCATTCGAGTATCAGGTAATTCCCGGCATCACCAGTGTTCAGAGCCTGGTGGCGCAACACCGGATACCGCTCAATCGCATTGGTGAGTCGATTCATATCACCACAGGGCGACGCCTGGCGACGGCTGCGCTTGAGCAGCACAGCAATGTCGTGGTGATGCTGGACGCACAGTGCACATTCGAGCGTTACCTCGGGCAGGGGCTGGATATCTATTGGGGTGCTTATCTGGGCACCGCGGACGAGATACTGGTGTCTGGCAGGCTCGATGACGTGTGCGAGCAGATCAAGCTATTGCGCGCCGAAGCGCGCGACCGCAGGGGGTGGATCATGGATACCTATCTGCTGCGCAAACCAGCTTAGACCGTATCTTCAGCCTTGTTACGGTTCTTGGCTTCGATCCACTGCGCCATGTATTTGGTGCTCTTGTGGTGATGGTGGCGCAGCATGGCGCCGGTGAAGTTCGCCAGACGATGCTCTGCCAGTCCGTTGCGAAGGGTCTGAATACGCTCGATCAGGCTCGTGCAGTGTTGCCGATGCTGGTAACGCGCCTGCAGCAACGCCAGCCCGGCGCTCTGCGCCTCTAGCCAGCGGGGCTGGTCTTTATAGAGTCTGACCGCCGCATCAGCGATGTCTTTCGGGTTATCGGCAATGACGCCAGGCCACGGCAGCCCGCCGCCCATGGCTTCTGCGCCAATCGCAGTGGTGATTGACGGAGTGCCGCAGAGCATGGCATCCATCAGTTTGCCCTTGATGCCGGCACCGAAACGCAACGGCGCAAGACAAATACGTGCAGATGACATGACCTGCAGCGCGTCTTCGGCCCAGTGCTTCACATGAAACCCTTGAGCGCCATTGTGCAGCGCCGTCGCCTTGGGTGGCGTGTAGGCACCGTAGATATGCAGCTGCGCTTCAGGCAATTGCTGGCGGATAAGCGGCCAGATCGCGGTTTTCATCCATAACACCGCATCCCAGTTGGGGGCGTGACGGAAATTGCCGATGCTGAGGAAGTGCGCGCGCTCTGCAAAAGGCCGAAAGCTGTCGGGAACGCCGTCAATCATCAGCGGACACCAGTGCAGCAGCGAGGCGGGCAGCCCAAAGGAACCGGTCAGCAATGCTATTTCAACGTCAGATGTCATCAGGTTCAGGTCGCAGCGATACAACGATGCGACCTCGCGCTGCGCCAGCTCGCTGGAAGCTATCTGCTTGAAAAGCCGAGGCGTTGAGGCGTCACAAATATCGCCCCGTTCAGCCGCCGAATCACTGTTCAGCGAATCCTTCAGGATCTGATAGCGTGCATGGCGCAGGCTCTGGAAATCCGACGTTTCCAGAATGCGCAGAGCGTCGGGGCATTGCTGCTCGACGCGCCAGCCAAACTGCTCTTCAATCATGAACTGATCAAAAACAACGACATCGGGCTGCAATTCGCTGACAAACAGGTCAAAACTGCTGTCGTTGAGCGCGATGCGTACTTCCTTGACGCCCAGGCTGACCAGATCGGCCCGATGCTCACCTTCAGTGGCAGGGCTGGCGAAGGTAATCTGCCAGTCCTGCTCTAGGAAACATTGAATCAGTTGCATCATGTGCCCGCTGGCTGCCGAAGAGCGTGGCTCTGGCCATACGTAGCCGATGATCAGTACGCGTGTACTGGCGTGCGTGTCGGTGTGACTGACAACAGTTTTGATATCAGTCAAGGATGCTTTTTACCTTGTCACGCAACTGGTCGATGGAAAAAGGCTTGCCGATCGAGTGCATGCCTGGCGGCACCTCAATGTTTTCGGAGTAACCGCTGGCGAACAGTACCGGCAATTGAGGCCGCAGTTCGATGACCTTTTTGGCCAGTGCGGTGCCCTTCATGTCGGGCAACCCCTGATCAGTCATCAACAGGTCGATGTGCCTGGCGTCGTCAGCAACAAAAGTCAGGGCTGAAGTGGCGTCCTCGGCTTCCAGTACCTTGTATTCCAGCTCTTCGAGCACATCGACAATCAGCATGCGCACAATGGCGTCGTCTTCGACCACGAGAATGGTGCGGGCTGTGTCCGGCATTGTTGACTCCTTAAACCTGAAAAATGGTGATCGCGCAGACAGCATGGAATGCCATGCATCCTTTCCCGGCAGCTCAGAGTAACCGAGCGGCGGCCTGCCCACTGTTAATACAGTCCTTGTATCAGTAAATAAAAACCGGGTGGAAGTTCAATCAACGTTCAAATACTGCGAATTGTGAGGGTGATTGACGGCTTTACGTCATGAACGCGATATGTGGGTGAGCTTATCGCCGATTTATGTGTGAAATTTCAATCCTCTATGTCAGAAATAAGAGTGTTTTTCGTGGCTTTGCGGCAAACTCTACGGTTTTGATCCACTCGTCAGGGATATTTCATGAATCGGACGTCTGTTGTCGATGAGCAACGCTTTCGAAAACTGCTGGGGCGTAACGTCGGCTTGCCATTGGGTGTGGGGGTACTGAGCGCCGTTTTCTTCATTTTGCTGATCAGTTATCTGCTCACGGCCATACAGTGGGTCGAGCACACTGACCGGGTGATCAATAACACCAACCGCTCGATGAAACTGTCGATAGACATGGAAACCGGCATGCGCGGTTTTCTGCTAACCGGTGATCAGCATTTTCTTGACCCCTATGAAATCGCCAAACCCTTGCTGGTTGCCGAGCTGGAAGGGCTCAAGGGTCTGGTCGAAGACAACCCGACGCAACAGGACCGCTTCAGGCGTCTGTCCACGATGCAACAGGAGTGGAATGCGTTTGCTCAGGAGATGATCAATCTACGGCGCAACAACGGCGACTATCAAACCGCCGTGCTGGCCGGACGCGGCAAACGAATTACTGATCAGATCCGCACCGAGTACGATCAGGCTGTCGAAATGGAGCAGCAACTTCGCTTGACCCGCAACGCAGAGGTCACGCGCAGTACCATTCTTTCCGTCAGCCTGTATCTGATATTCGTGGTCATTGTCAGCGCTATCCTGGCGTATATCGGGCGACGGGATTTGCTCTCGCTTTCGGCCACCTACAGTGAAAACCTCAGGCTGCAGGAAATCAATGCCGAGCGTCTGCAGAAAGTCGCCTGGCTGCGCAACGGTCAGAGCGAACTGGCCGAACAGGTACTCGGGCAGTTGACACTCAATATGTTGGGTCGAAACATCCTTCAGTTTCTGACTCAGTATCTGGGCGCGTCGGTGGCGGCGGTCTACATTCGCCAGGATCACGGCGGCTTGACGCGTGCTGCTTCCTACGGTTTCTCTCGCGAACAGGAGCAGCAGGATCAGACCATTCACAGTGATGAAGGCATTGTCGGGCAGGCCGCACAACAGGACCGGATCATCACGCTGGATGAACTGCCCGAAAACTACTTCAAAGTGGCTTCCGGTCTGGGTGAAGGCTCGCCGCGCAGCATAGTAGTGGTGCCGACCAGCAATGACGATCAGGTCAACGGGGTGATCGAACTGGGCTTTTTGCGCCCGCTCACCGAGCAGGATGTAGAGTTTCTTGAACTGATTGCGGACAACATCGGCACCTCGATCGAAGCGGCCCGTTATCGCCAGCGTCTTCAAGAGGTGCTGGCCGAGACCCAGCAACTCAACGAAGAATTGCAGGTACAGCAGGAAGAATTACGCACGGCCAACGAAGAGCTGGAAGAGCAGTCGCGTATTCTCAAGGAGTCTCAGGCACATCTGGAAACTCAGCAGGCCGAGCTGGAACAGACCAACGAGCAACTGGCCGATCAAAGTCAGGCACTGGCCGATCAGCGTGATGCGCTGGACCGCAACAACGAAGAGCTGAGCATCGCTCAGGCCGAGTTGCAGGCGCGAGCGGACGAGCTGCAGCGTGCCAGCAAATACAAGTCCGAGTTCCTTGCCAACATGTCCCATGAGCTGCGTACGCCGCTCAATAGTTCGTTGATCCTGGCCAAACTGCTGGCCGAAAACCCGGGCGAAAACCTGACCGCCGAACAGGTCAAGTTTGCCGAGTCGATCTATTCGGCGGGTAATGATCTGTTGAACCTGATCAACGACATTCTGGATATTTCCAAAGTTGAAGCTGGCAAGCTCGAAATGCGCCCGGAAAACAGCAGCGTATCTCGCCTTGTCGAAGGCCTGCGCAGCATGTTCCAGCCGCTGGCCGCCGAGAAGAAGCTGGCGTTCACGGTCGACATCCAGGCAGGCGCGCCGACCATGCTGTTCACGGATCGCCAGCGTCTCGAGCAGATCCTCAAGAACCTGCTGTCCAATGCAATCAAATTCACCGAGGCGGGCGCTGTCAGCATGGTCGTTTCGCGCCAGCCGGGCGCAGGCATCGTGTTTATCGTGCGCGACTCGGGCATCGGCATCGCCGAGGAGCATCAGCAGGGTATTTTCGAGGCATTCCGTCAGGCAGATGGCACCACCAACCGGCGTTATGGCGGTACCGGGCTGGGGTTGTCGATTTCCCGTGATCTGGCGGCATTGCTGGGTGGGTCCATCAGTGTCACCAGCGCGCCAGGGCAGGGCAGTATTTTCAGTCTGGTGTTGCCGGAAAGCTATGTCGAGCAAGGCTCTCAGGAGCCAGGCAGTGAGTCTGCGGTTGTACTCGCGCCTCCCGCGCCACCGTTGCCGGTTCCTGCCGCGCCGGTCATCCAGCAGTCGGCCCCGCTGCCGGTGGAAACACCTGTGGCTGTGTTCGCCGATGATCGTGACAAGGCACCGTTCCAGCGGCGCTGCATTCTGGTCATCGAAGATGAAGTGCGCTTCGCTCAGATCCTCTTCGATCTGGCCCATGAACTGGGTTACGACTGTCTGGTCGCGCATGCCGCGGATGAGGGCTTCAACCTGGCATCACGTTACACGCCGGACGCGATCCTGCTGGACATGCGCCTGCCGGATCACTCGGGCCTGACCGTACTGCAGCGTCTCAAGGAGCTGGCACCTACCCGACACATCCCGGTGCATGTGATTTCCGTCGAGGATCGCCAGGAAGCTGCGCTGCACATGGGGGCCATTGGCTACGCCGTCAAGCCGACCACTCGCGAAGAACTCAAGGATGTGTTCGCCAAGCTGGAAGCCAAGCTGACCCAGAAGGTCAAGCGCATCCTGCTGGTCGAAGACGATGCGCTGCAACGTGACAGCATTGCACGCCTGATCGGCGACGATGATATTGAAATCACTGCGGTAGGTTTTGCCCAAGAGGCACTGGACCTGCTGCGCGATAATGTCTACGACTGCATGATCATCGACTTGAAACTGCCGGACATGCTCGGCAATGAATTGCTCAAACGCATGTCCACGGAAGACATCTGCGCCTTTCCGCCGGTGATTGTCTATACCGGGCGCAACATGACCCGTGATGAAGAAGCCGAGCTGATGAAATATTCGCGCTCTATCATCATCAAGGGCGCACGCTCGCCTGAGCGCCTGCTGGACGAGGTCACGCTGTTCCTGCACAAGGTCGAGTCGCAACTCTCCAACGAGCGGCAAAAGATGCTCAAGACCGCGCGCAGCCGTGACAAGGTCTTTGAAGCGCGCAAGATCCTCGTGGTCGATGACGACGTTCGTAACATCTTCGCCCTGACCAGCGCTCTGGAGCACAAGGGTGCAGTGGTGGAAATTGCCCGCAATGGTCTTGAAGCGATTGCAAAGCTCAATGAGGTCGACGACATCGACCTGGTCCTGATGGACGTGATGATGCCTGAAATGGACGGTTACGAAGCGACCATCGAGATCCGCAAAGACCCGCGCTGGCGCAAGCTGCCGATCATCGCCGTTACTGCCAAGGCCATGAAAGATGATCAGGAGCGTTGTCTGCAGGCAGGTTCCAACGATTACCTGGCCAAGCCCATCGACCTGGATCGACTGTTCTCACTGATTCGCGTCTGGCTGCCAAAGATGGAGCGCATTTGAATGAGGGCTCAATGTTTGCGCTTTCCGGAGCGCAAAAACGGATGGCATCATGCACCTTGATCGAAGCATCGAGATCGAGCTGCGCCTGCTGATAGAGGCGATCTACCTCCAGTACAGCTACGATTTTCGCGACTATTCCGGTGCGTCAATCAAGCGCCGCGTGATCCATGCGTTGCGCCAGTTCGATTGCGCGACCATCTCGGCCCTGCAGGAGCGTGTGCTTCACGACCCGGCAGTGTTCATGCAGCTGTTGCAGATTCTCACCATACCGGTGAGTGAGATGTTCCGTGACCCTTCGCACTTTCTGGCGATCCGCAACGAGGTCGTGCCGGTGCTGCGCACTTACCCGTCGATCAAGGTGTGGATTGCCGGTTGCAGTACGGGTGAGGAGGTTTATTCCACGGCGATTCTATTGCGCGAAGAGGGGCTGCTGGAGCGGACCATCATTTATGCGACCGACATCAATCCCAGCTCTTTGGAAAAGGCCAAGCAGGGCATCTTTTCCATGGATAACCTGCGCACCTATACCGAGAACTACCGTAACTCGGGAGGGCAGCGCAATTTCGCCGATTACTACACGTCTGCCTACGATTACGCGATCTTCGACAAGACACTGTGCGAGAACGTCACTTTTGCCGATCACAGTCTGGCCACAGATAGTGTATTCTCCGAAACGCAATTTATTTCCTGTCGTAACGTGCTGATTTACTTCAACAAAAAGCTTCAGGATCGAGCTTTCGGGTTATTTCATGATTCGCTGTGTCATCGCGGCTTTCTGGCGCTGGGCAGTAAGGAAACCCTGGATTTCTCTGCCTACGGCGGGGCGTTCGAGACGCTGGTGAAACCCGAGCGGATCTACCGGAAATTATGAGAACCGCCTTTGACGATGACCTGTCCTGCGGCCCGTTGCCCGTGGTCGATGCTATTGTCGTAGGCGCGTCAGCGGGTGGTGTAGAGGCCCTGCTGAAAATATTCAGAAACCTGCGGCCAGGTTTCAGTCTGCCTATATTGATGGTGTTGCATTTGCCGGATGACCGGCGCAGCCAGTTGGCCCATGTATTTCAGAATCGCTTGGCTATCCCGGTCAAGGAAGCCGATGACAAGGAAGATATCGTGCCGGGCACTTTGTACGTTGCGCCAGCGGGTTACCACGTCTCGGTGGAGTCTGACTTTTCACTGTCATTGAGTCAGGAAGACAGGGTGTTTTACTCAAGGCCCAGTATCGACATTCTGTTCGGTTCGGCCGCGGATGCCTACGGCCCGCGACTGGCTGGCGTATTGTTGACCGGCGCCAATAATGACGGCGCACAAGGTTTGCTGCAGATCAAGAAATATGGTGGTTTCACGGTGATTCAAGACCCCTCGCAGGCCCAGGCGTCGACCATGCCCGAGGCGGGCCTGGCGTTACACTCGCCGGATTACCTTCTTTCCCTGAACGATATTGGCCGCTTGCTGGTCGAGTTGGAACGAACCGCATGTTAAGTGAAATTCAGGCAAAACTGCTTATCGTTGATGATTTGCCGGAAAACCTGCTGGCCCTCGAGGCGCTGATCAAGCGCGGTGATCGACTCGTCTACAAGGCGCTCTCGGCGGACGAAGCATTGTCTCTGCTGTTGCAGCATGAATTCGCGCTGGCCATCCTCGACGTCCAGATGCCTGGGATGAACGGGTTCGAGCTGGCCGAGATGATGCGCAGCACCGAGAAAACCAAGAGCATACCGATCGTTTTCGTCAGTGCTGCCGGTCGCGAGCTCAATTATGCCTTCAAGGGCTATGAAAGCGGTGCCGTGGACTTCCTGCACAAGCCGCTGGATATCCATGCGGTAAAGAGCAAGGTCAATGTTTTCGTTGATCTGTATCGGCAGCGCAAGGCCATGAAACTGCAGGTCGAAGAGCTGGAGCGCAGTCGTCAGGAGCAGGAAGCCTTGCTCAAGCGTCTGCAGTCGACCCAGGGCGAACTGGAGCACGCGATCCGTATGCGTGATGACTTCATGTCCATAGTTTCCCACGAGGTGCGTACGCCGCTCAACGGTCTGATTCTGGAGACCCAGCTGCGCAAGCTGCACCTGGCCAAGGACAACGCGTCGGCGTTCACCATGGAAAAGCTGCGGGCAATGGTCGACCGCGACGAGCGGCAGATTCAGAGCCTTATCCGCCTGATCGAAGACATGCTCGATGTCTCCAGAATTCGCACCGGCAAGTTGTCGATCAGGCCGAGCCCGTTTGACTTGAGCGAACTGGTCAGTCAGTTGCTGGAAAGTTTTGCCGCACAGATCGCCGCCGCCGATTCGACGATCACCCGGTTTGCCGACGAGCCGGTGATCGGTGTCTGGGACGAGTTCCGTATCGAGCAAGTGGTTGCCAATCTGTTGACCAATGCACTGCGCTACGGTGCGCGCAAACCGATTGAAGTGCATGTGTACAGCAGGGAGAGTGAGGCCTTCATTGAGGTTCGGGATCAGGGCATCGGCATCACGGCTGAAAACCAGAAGCGCATCTTTCAGCAATTCGAGCGGGTTTCGAGTAGCCATGCTGTTGCCGGGCTTGGCCTGGGGCTGTTCATTTCCGATCAGATCGTCATGGCTCACGGCGGTCGTATCGAGGTAGAGAGCGAAGAGGGCAAGGGTTCGGTCTTTCGTATCTGCCTGCCTTTATAGATGACAGCTGCTGTCGATACAGGTGAAAGCCGCTGGCGATGTAGATGATAGCCACTGGCAATCAAGTTTAATCACACATCGGCGCAACCTCCCATGCATGCCGTGGTCGTAATGGCAGCTATTTATAAGATCAAAGGCAGTTCAATGAGCGCTGATGCAGAAAACGTCGTATTAATCGTCGAAGACGAACCCCTGATCCTGATGCTTCTGGCCGATTATCTGTCTGGAGAGGGTTATCGTGTCCTGAAAGCCGAGAATGGCGAGCAGGCTTTCGAGATTCTGGCGACCAAACCCCACCTTGACCTGATGATCACCGATTATCGGCTGCCGGGTGGTATCTCGGGTGTACAGATTGCCGAGCCTGCGGTGATGCTTCGACCGGAGTTGAAAGTGATCTTCATCAGCGGCTATCCGGCGGAAATACTCGATTCGGGCAGCCCGATTGCGCTGAAGGCACCCATTCTCGCCAAACCGTTCACCATGGAAACGCTGCATTCGCGTATTCAGGAACTGCTGGCCTGAAGACGCGCTTTAACCGTCGAGTGAGCAGGCCGTCTTACAGGTCGGAGTCATGCACAGCCTGAGCGTTTCTCAGGCTTCTATCATTTCCCGCACTTTCGAGGTCAGGTGGTCGAACGCAAAGGGTTTGGTAATCAGTTGCATACCGTTATCCAGAAAGCCTCCGCGGACGGCGGCATGCTCTGCATAACCGGTGATGAACAACACTTTGAGTTCCGGTCGCAGCTGCCTGGCGATTTCTGCAAGCTGCCGGCCATTCATGCCCGGCAGCCCTACATCGCTGATCAGCAGGTCAATACGCTGGCCTGATTCCAGTATCGGCACGGCGTCCAGTGCTTCGCCGGCCTCGATGAAGGTGTAACCCAACTCGCTCAGTACCTCACTGACCAGCGTCCGGACAGCCGGGTCGTCTTCGACGATCAGCACGGTTTCGCCATTTTCGGCGTAAACGGCATTGCTCTGGAAACTCTGCTCGGCTTCATCTGCAAGCCCCTTAAAGCGCGGCAGGAACAGCTGTACCGTGGTGCCTTGGCCTACTTCACTCTTGATTGAAACATGACCATGCGACTGTTTGCTGAAACCATAGATCATTGAAAGACCCAGGCCGGTGCCCTGACCGATAGGCTTGGTGGTAAAGAACGGGTCAAATGCACGGCTGATCACTGTTTCCGGCATGCCGCAGCCATTGTCACTGACGCTCAGCACCACGTAATCACCGGGCAGCAGGTTCTCATGGGCATTGGTAAACGACCTGTCCAACTGCTGATTGAAGGTCTCGACCACCAGCGTGCCGCCGTCGGGCATTGCATCGCGGGCATTGAGCACCAGGTTGAGCAGGGCGCTCTCCAGTTGGTTTGGGTCCGCTTCTGCGGTCCACAGATCGCTGGCCATGCGCAGTTGCAAATGTATGCTTTCGTTGACACTGCGCTGCAGCAATTCGTCCATGGCATTGACCAGACGGTTCATCTCCACCGGCTTGGAGTCCAGTGACTGGCGCCGCGAGAATGCCAGCAGGCGGTGGGTAAGTGCTGCGGCACGGTTCGCCGAGGTCACTCCCAGGTCGATCAGGCTGTTGAGGTCCTCGATATTGCCCCGCGCCAGCCGTCTTCTTATTAATTCCAGGCTGCCGATGATACCGGTCAGCATGTTGTTGAAGTCATGAGCAATGCCGCCGGTCAATTGGCCGACTGCTTCCATTTTCTGTGACTGACGAAGAATGTCTTCCTTATGGCGTAACTGCGAGGTGCGTTCTTCAACCTGTTGCTCGAGTGTTTCATTGAGGCGTCGCAATTGCGACTCGGCTTGCTTGCGCTCGGTGATGTCCGAGGTCACACCCGCCAGAGAGCTGACCAGACCGTTCTTGCCGCGAATCGCGCGAGCGCGCACATCGACCCAACTGAGTGAGCCATCCGGCCAGACGTTGCGGTATTCGATGATCAGATCGACACCGGTGTCCAGGCTGCGCTGAAGCGCAGACTGCATTCTGGGCTGATCTTCGAAATACACAGCGGCGAGCCAGTCTTCGTAATTGAACGTGTCCTGCTCGTTGCGGCCATAGTGACTTTTAGTAATATCCGAACAAGTCAGTTTGAGGTATTCCGCTTCCAGCAACCACGAGCCCAGCCTGCCAGCCTTCAGCGCATTCTGCAGACGGCCTTCACTTTCGTGCAGGTCCTCCATGCGTGCCCGCGCTTCATACTGACGCCTGCGACCGCGCACAGCCGTGACGACCAGGCTGACCAGTGTCACAGGATGAAAGGGGCGCTCGAGAAAGGTCACATTGCCCAGCAGATTACCCATCCGTGCAGACGGATTGTGATCCGGGCCACCATGATGAGTCATCAGGACGATAGGCAGATCCGACCACGCCGGCTGGCGACCGATGAGGTCCAGCAGCGGTTTAATGTCACTATTACGCAACGCCTCATCGGCGATGATTGCCAGGCCTGCGCCCGCGCTCAACTCTTTGACCAGTTCGAACAAGTCCTGGGCCACCGTTGCCAGGTAGCCGGCCTCATCGAGGATCCGCATAGCGATCTGACTGTCTCGACCTCTTGGCGCCAGAATGATTGCGCGCTCCGACAACAGTCCTGGAGTACTCACAGGTCGTCATCCTCAAGCAGCGGTTTCTTGTCGCCAAAGTATGACGGCACCCCGCGCAGTACGCCCTGAAAGGCTTCAAGCGGCTCGCCGATCTTCAGACCGCTGGCACTGATGCGGTATTCACGAATAGTGGACTCGTGAGTGCCCGTGCGCTTCTTGATGATGGATATCGCGCGCCGCACCTGGCCCAAGGCTTCGAAGTAACGCAACAGAATAACGCTGTCGGCAAGGTAGGTTATGTCGACCGGTGAGCGCATGTCGCCGACCAGCCCGTGTTGTGCAACGGTCATGAAGGTCGACGCACCCTGGCGGTTGAGGTAGAGCAGAAGCTCATGCATGTGCAGAACCAGCGCGCTCTCTTCCGGCATTGCCGCCTGATAACCATTGATGCTGTCGATGATCACTGTTTTTATCTGCTTGCGGTCCACTGCACGCCTTACGCGATGCGCAAATTCGCCAGGAGAAAGCTCTGCCGCGTCGATCTGCTCGACCACCAGATTGCCGGTCTCCTGAAGCGCCCGCAGGTCAATGCCGAGCTTGAGCATGCGTTCGAACAGCAGGCCCATTTCTTCGTCGAATATGAACAGCCCCACGCGCTCGCCACGTGCCACTGCCTGCACCGCGAAAACCAGCGAAATGAGCGATTTCCCGGTCCCGGCAGGGCCTAGAATAAGCGTGCTGGAGCCGCTTTCTATACCGCCGCCCAGCAGATCGTCCAGCTCCGTGATGCCACTGCTGACCTGAGTGCGGGCGTAATCGGAACGGTGTTCGGCCGCTACCAGACGTGGGAATACATGGATGCCGTTCTCGGCGATGTTGAAGTCGTGGAAACCGCCGCGGTACTTCTGGCCGCGGTATTTGACGATCTTCAACCGTCTGCGCTCGGCACCATAGGTAGGTGTCAGCGCTTCGAGACGGATAACCCCGTGGGCGACACTGTGTACGGTTTTATCCAGCGCTTCGGTGGTCAGGTCATCGAGCAGCAATACCGTCGCGTTATAACGCGTGAAGTAATGTTTGATCGCCAGAATCTGGCGTCTGTAGCGCAATGAACTTTGCGCCAGAAGACGAATTTCCGAGAGGCTGTCGATCACCACGCGAGAGGGTTTGACCCGCTCGACAACCTCGAATATCTGCCGCGTCGCTTCGCCCAGCTCCAGATCCGAGGAGTACAGCAGGCTTTGATGGTGGTCCGCATCAAGCAGGCTTTCAGGCGGCGTCAGCTCGAAGATATTGATTTGCTCGTCAAGCTCCCAGCCATGTGAGGCGGCACCCGAGCGTAGCTCGCTTTCAGTCTCGGACAGGGTGATGTACAGCGATATTTCACCCGCTGCTGCGCCTGCCTGCAGAAACTGCAGTGCCACGGTTGTCTTGCCGGTTCCGGGTTCTCCTTCAAGGAGAAAAACATGACTGCGTGAAAGACCACCCGCAAGGATGTCATCCAGACCTTCAATACCGGTTGCCGCTTTTGACGTATTCAAGTATCGCCCTCTAATAACCTATATAGGTTTTGCTATCACTGATTACTGGACCTCCCTGCATTCTGACCGTTCACACTATTTAACGGTAGCGGGTACAGTGAATATAGAAGAGCGGCTGGCACACGGTCCGGCAAATGTCACTTAAGCCCGGTTACGATGATTACGCAGCTGTTGTTATAGTCCAGCGCCTGAACACTCAACATGCCCTGAGGATCACGTCGTGACCGATTATCAAAGTTTCCGGGTCGAACTGGCTGACAGCATTGCTCACGTACAGATCAACCGGCCTGAAAAGCTCAACGCAATGAACGAGGCGTTCTGGACCGAAATAATCGGCATATTCGACTGGATCGAGCGCAATGACGAAGTTCGGGTAGTAATACTCAGCGGAGCGGGTAAGCACTTTTCGTCGGGTATCGATCTGGCATTGCTGGCTTCGGTTGCCAACCAGATGGGCAAGGATCCAGGCCGTAATGCCCGGCTGTTGAGGCGCAAGATCCGTGACATGCAGGCTTCGTTCACGGCAGTGGCAAATTGCCGAAAGCCGGTTCTGGCTGCCATTCAGGGCTATTGCCTGGGTGGTGCCATAGACCTGATTTCGGCCTGTGACATGCGTTACGCCGCCGCCGACGCCCAGTTTGCCATTCGCGAGATCGACATGGGCATGGCGGCGGATGTAGGCACCCTGCAACGTCTGCCGCGGATCATCGGCGATGGCGTGCTGCGCGAAATGGCTTATACCGGGCGCACTGTCGGTGCTGAAGAGGCGCAGAGGATCGGTCTGGTCAATCGCACCTTCGATGACCTGGAAGGTCTGTTGCAGGGCGTCTTCGCGGTGGCCCGGGAGATAGCCGGAAAATCACCCATCGCCATTGAAGGCACCAAGCAAATGATCAGCTACATGCGCGATCACCGAGTGGAGGACGGCCTGGAACACGTTGCCACCTGGAACGCAGCCATGCTGCAATCACCTGACCTGAAGCTGGCGATGGTTGCGCAGATGAACAAGCACAAGCCGGTCTTCGATAATTGATTCATGATAGAGCTCGAGTCTGAGCAAAGGAGTTTTTCCATGGCGCGCCCGGAGCGTTGGACAACTGCAGTTCTGGATGTCGAGGCCGATGGTGGTTTGGCTGTGGTCCAGAGTGATCAGGGGTTTTTGCTGGATAGCAACGGGGTCATGTTCCCCAGAGGCTGGCTGGCGGGGCTGGATTTGCCAGTGCAGAGCGAGCACGGCATCGGCTATTTTGAGGGTGAGCCTGTCTACCTGCTGGTGCTTGAGCGCTCGGTTGTGGTCGAGGGCTGTTCCTGGCAAGGCTTGCGTCAGTTCATGCTGGAAGGCGATTTTGCGGTCTTCCAGATGCTCGGCTACGCCGCGCAAGTCAGCACCTGGGCCAGAGAACATCGCTTTTGCGGGGCCTGTGGTCGTGCGACGGTGCAGATCCGTGGAGAGCGGGCGATGTTCTGCGAGCACGACAACCTGCGTCTGTACCCGCGTATTTCCCCGAGCATGATCGTGCTGGTCACGCGGGGTGATGAAATACTGCTGGCCCGCTCACCACGTTTTGTCAGCGGCATGTACAGCGCGCTGGCCGGGTTTGTAGAGCCGGGCGAGTCTGCCGAAGACTGCGTGCACCGCGAAGTGATGGAAGAAGTGCAGGTGCGCATCAAGAACCTGAAATACATGGGCAGCCAGTGCTGGCCGTTTCCGCATTCGATGATGCTTGGCTTCCATGCCGAATATGACAGCGGTTACATAGTGCCCCAGGTGGAAGAAATCGAAGACGCACGCTGGTTTCATGTCGATGACTTGCCGCCGTTACCGGCCAACCGCTCTATCGCCCGCTATCTTATCGAGGCGTATCTGGCCGAGCGCTCAGGCGCCCCCGAACCAGTGCTGCCAGGCTAGGCGCACGGTCAGGCCCAATACCACGGTGATGAACACAGGGCGGATGAACTTGGCACCGCCCTTGATTGCAGTGCCTGCGCCGAAGTAGGCACCCAGCATTACCGCAAGGCCCATGCTCAGGCCGATGATGTAGTCCACCTGGCCGGAAAATATGAACACCGAAAGTGCCACGGCATTGCTGACGAAATTCATGCTGCGTGCCACGCCGCTGGCCTTGACCAGATCCACCGGGTAAAGCAGCAGCGTGCTGACTGTCCAGAAGGCACCGGTACCCGGCCCTGCAACACCGTCATAGAAGCCCAGCCCCAGCCCTTGTGGCAGTTGCCATTTCTTTTTGATCGGCGCGTTGCTGTCCAATGGTGCCTTGGGCGTGCCGCCAAACAGCAAGTACAGCCCGCAACCGAAGACAATGACCGGCAACATCTGGTTCAGCCATTCGGCTGGCAGGTAATGAGCAATGACCGCGCCAACTGCGGCACCCACCGCGGTGCCAACCACTGCGTGTATCCACTGCCTGGGGTGAAACAGTTTGCGGCGATAGAATGTGAAGCTGGCGGTTGCCGAGCCGAACGTCGAACTGAGCTTGTTGGTACCCAGCACCAGATGCGGCGGCAGGCCGGCCGTCATCAGGGCGGGTGTGGTAAGCAGTCCGCCGCCACCGGCGATGGCGTCTATAAAACCCGCGATGAACGCAACGACAGCAAGAATGGCGAGGGTGGTCAGGTCGACGCTGAGTTCAAAAGGCATGGTGGCAAGCGTGCTTATAGGAAAGGCGGGAGGGGGCAGAATGGCTGCCTGAACGTGGCGCATTCTACCCCCTTGCCAAGCGTTGCAGGAAGTCAGATATCGCTGAGCGCAACCCAGCGCTGTTCGGCGGCGGCGAGGCGAATGGCAGTCGCCAGACGCTCGATCTGCCAGGCTTCTTCGAAGTCCGGACCACGGCTGCCCTTGCCGCATACCGCAAGAATCAGTGCCTGTACCTCAAGTGCCTTGAGTTCGTTGTAACCCAGCTGGTGACCCGGAGCCGGGCAGAACGCCGCGTAACCGGGTTGCGCAGGACCTGCCAGAAGACGTTGAAAACCATCGCGCCCAGCTGCGCCAGTGCGGTAAATGCGCAGTTCGTTAAGGCGCTCCTGATCGAATGCCAGTGTGCCCTTGGTGCCGCTGATTTCGAAGCTCAGGTGGTTTTTGTAGCCGTGTTTCAGCCAACTGCTACTGAACGTTCCGCGCGCACCATTGGCAAAACGCAGCAGTGCGTGGGTCTGGTCATCCACTGCGATGCTACGCATTTCCTGGCTTCCGTTACTCGCAGGGCGTTGGCGGTGTACGGTGCTGGAGTCTGCGCAGACCGCTTCGACATCGCCCAGCAAATGGCGAGCCATCGCCAGCAAGTGACTGCCCAGATCGGCCAGCGCGCCGCCCGCATGGGCCGCTTCGCAACGCCACGACCAAGGGGAAGACGGACTAGCCATGAAGTCCTCGCTGAACTCACCCTGAAAACTGACGATATCGCCCAGTTCGCCCGCGTCGATCATTTCCCTGGCAAGGCCGATCATCGGGTTGTGCTGGTAGTTGTAGCCAACCTGAGTAACAACCCTGGCGGCCTTGGCGCTACGGCGCATTTCGTCGGCCTGGGCGAGGCTTACCGCCAGCGGTTTTTCGCAATACACCGCCTTGCCTGCAGCGATGGCGGCCATGGCCATGGGGAAGTGCAGGTGATTGGGTGTCGTGATCGCCACGATCTGCACCTGCGGATCACTGATCAGGTGCTGCCAGTCAGCGTGGCTGTGATCGAAGCCCCAGGCGCTGGCGCACTGCTCGGCCCTGACGCTGTCCGCATCCGCAAGGGCGGTCAGCCGAATGCGTGCCGGCAGATCAAGGGCGGCATTGGCATTGCCGAAGGCCAGGGCGTGGGCACGGCCCATGAAACCGGTGCCGATCAGCCCGATGCCCAGTTGCGCCTGCGACGTAGAAGGGGATTCCCGCATGACATTCTCCAGAGAGGATTGTTGTTATGCGGAAAATATATTCCATAAATTTAAAATATGGAAAATTAATTCATTTTTCGGCGTGGCAGTCAGTTCAAGCCATCAAGATAAAAATCCGCCGTCTACATTAAGCGCTACGCCGGTGGTGTAGCTGGATGCTGCGCTCGCCAGATACAAGACCGCGCCAGCCATTTCGCTGGGCGCTGCGACGCGTTTCAGCGGTATCTGCGCCAGGGCCATATTGAGAATCGCATCGTTCTTGACCAGCGCCGATGCAAATCGGGTATCTGTGAGACCCGGCAGCAGAGCGTTGCAGCGAATTCCGAACTCGGCGCATTCCTTGGCGAACACCTTGGTCATGTTGACCACCGCCGCCTTGGTCATTGAATAGACACCTTGATAGGCACCTGGCGACACCGCATTGATGGATGCAACATTGATGATGCTGCCACCGCCGCCTTCGCGCATCAGCTTGCCGGCTTCTACCGACATGAAGAAATAGCCGCGAATATTCACGTCGATGGTCTTTTGAAACGCGCTGAGGTCGGTGTCCAGCACATTGCAGAACTGCGGGTTGGTGGCGGCGTTGTTGACCAGTATATCCAGGCGGCCGAATTGCTCGTGAATCTGGGCAAAAACGCTTGTTATCTGTTCCATCTCGCCGATATGGCAGGCAATCGCCGTTGCCTTGCCGCCCTCGCTGATGATGGCGTCGGCAACCGCCTGACACCCGTCGAGCTTGCGGCTCGACACAACAACATGTGCGCCTTGCTGAGCGAGCAGTCTGGCAATGGCTTCACCGATTCCCCGGCTGGCACCTGAAACAAAAGCAACCTTGCCATCAAGGTCGAAAAGCTGGGTTCTGGACATGTCGTTTCCTTGTCTTGGCGTTAGCGGTCAAAGGCTGGATTTGGTGATCACATTCAGGCTCATCTGCTCCAGCAGCCTGTTCATGTCAATGAACCGGGCAAAGCGCTTGTCCTGAGTCTGTCCATGGAAAAACCGGTAGTAAATCTGTTGCACGATACCGGCCAGACGAAACAGGCCGTAGGTGTAGTAGAAGTCGAAATTGTCGATACGGATGCCCGAACGCTCGGCGTAATAGTCGACGAACGCCTGGCGCGTCAGCATGCCGGGCGCATTGCTCGGCTGGCGGCGCGTCAACTGAACCGGTAGCGGGTCGTCAGCCTGGACCCAGTAGGCGAGGGTATTGCCCAGGTCCATCAGCGGATCGCCGAGCGTGGTCAGTTCCCAGTCCAGCACGCCGATGATGTTCATCGGGTTGTCAGGATCGAGGATCACATTGTCGAAGCGGTAGTCGTTATGCACGATGCTGAAGGTGGGCGAGTCGGCGGGCATTTTGTCTGCCAGCCAGGCCTGGACCTGCTGCCATGCCGGGGCGTCCGGGGTTCGCGCTTTTTCATAACGCTCGGTCCAGCCCGAAATCTGCCGCTGCACGTAACCCTGGGGCTTGCCCAGATCACCCAGGCCGCACGCCTGGAAGTCAACGCGGTGCAAGTCCACCAGTTTGTTGATGAAGCTCTTGCACAGGTCTTCGGTCTGTCGTGCATCAAGCGCCAGCTCGGGCGGCAGGTCAGAGCGCAGGATGATCCCCTTGACGCGCTGCATCACGTAAAACTCCGAGCCGATCACTGACTCATCCGTGCAGTGCAGGTACGCTTGCGGGCAATAGGGGAAGGCATTCCTGAGCTGGTTGAGAATGCGGTATTCACGACCCATGTCATGTGCCGATCGCGCCTTGTGTCCGAACGGTGGGCGCCGCAGCACCAACTCGCGCTCGGGGTACTGAATCAGGTAGGTCAGGTTCGATGCGCCTCCGGGGAACTGACTGATCGCCGGGGTGCCATGCAGATTCGCCAGATGCGCCTTCAGGTACGGATCTATCAGGGAGGCGTCCAGTTCTTCGCCGCTGCGAATCCCGGTGGACTGGTCAGTCAGTGCCATACGTATACCTTGTGTTTATTATGGTCAGCTCAAACTATTGACTAATCTAATGATCGTCTGATTCGCGAGCAAGCTCGCGGCAGCGTTATAGACTAGCGTGTTGCCGGGCAATCAGCGGCTCTGATTGCTGCTTTGTACAGAACGGCACAGACAAAAAAACCGAAGCCGGCGGGGCTTCGGTTTTTTGGTGGTGCTACCTGCAAAGCGCCAGGTGTTTACACCGGGAACAGTTCGCTGAGCTTCATGGCCAGCATCATGTCGCCTTCGGCGCGCAGCTTGCCGCCCATGAACGCCTGCATGCCATCAGTCTCGCCGCTGACAATGCCCTTGAGGGTTTCGCTGTCCATGACCAGGGTCACGTTGGCGTCCGGGTTTTCGCCTTCCTGCAATTCGCAGGTGCTGTCCTTGACGATCAGGGCGTAGTGTTTGTCTTCGTCGGTAATATTGAAACCGAAGACCAGGTCCAGACCGGCAGCAGCAGCCGGGTTGAACTTGTTCTTCATGGTTTGTACGGCGTCTGCTACTGAGGTCATGTCTTGATCCTTTTGTGGTGAGTACTTGCGTCCGCAAGGACGCGATTGGCCGGGCTCAGCGATAGGTAATGAGCTCCGGCGTCTTCAGCAGTTGCAAGTGTGTGTAACCGTTGAAGGAAGCCAGGGTAACGTCGTTGCCTTTGAATTTGAGCTGATGCAGCGAAGTGTTGACGATATGCCAGTGCAGCTCCAGTGCCTTTGCTGCAGGCATTCCGGTAACAAGGTGGAGCAGGGCAGTAATGGTGCCGCCGGACGTGAACACGGCAATACGCTCATGCGGACCTGCGTCCTGAAGAATTCTGTCCAGGCCTGCCTTGACGCGGTCCACGAAACCTTGCCAGCTTTGCAGCCCCGGCGTGTCGTGCTCGCCACTCAGCCAGCGTTTGGTGATCAGGTTGAACAACCGGTGAAACCCTGCAGGGTTGCCAGCGACGTCGCGCAGAATATCCAGCGCTTGCGGCTCATCGACAAGCATCGCGGGTATCAACACCCTGATCACGCCCTCAGCGTCGAATTCATCGAAAGCGCTGTCGAGCTGCACGGGAGGCGTTTCGATACCTGCTTCGGTGTACTGGCCCAGCACATGCTGTGCGGTGTCTTTCTGGCGCAGAAGCTCACCCGATACACACCGGTCAAAGGTCATGCCCGACTGCGCGAGGTGAGTCCCCAGCACCTGTGACTGACGAACACCCATAGGCGACAGGACGTCGTAATCGTCTGCACCAAATGAGGCCTGGCCATGTCGTATCAGGTAGATGCTGCCCACGTCCGTGTCGTCTCGGTACGTTGAAGGTGGGTCGAGGTTATGAGGGATGCCGGGCGACTGTCAATGAAAAAACATACGCTCGTTTGAAATCACCGTTTTAATGGTTTGTAACGGCTCGATAGCTGGTGCGTCGCACAGGGCGTCGGTATGCTGCATTCATTGGGGCCCTTGATTGGTAAGGGCCTGACGCAAATGAGGGATATTCGTGGATTTCGTTGTCGATTACGCAAGTTTTCTGGCTAAAACCGTGACGCTGGTAATCGCCATCGTGGTGGTGTTGGTTGCCATTGCGTCCATGCGTGGCAAGGGACGTCGCAAAACGGCGGGGCAGCTCCAGGTCACCCGGCTCAATGACTTCTATAAAGGCCTGCGTGAGCGGCTTGAGCAATCCTTGCTCGACAAGGAGCGCCTCAAGGCACTGCGCAAAGAGCAGGGCAAGGCCCTGAAAAAAGAAAAGAAGCAGGCAGAGCCAAAAGCCCGTGTCTATGTGCTGGATTTCGACGGGGACATCAAGGCCTCGGCTACTGAAAGCATGCGTCATGAAATTACCGCTCTGCTGACGCTGGCCACCGACAAGGACGAAGTGGTCCTGCGTCTGGAAAGCGGTGGCGGCATGGTGCACAGCTATGGTCTGGCGTCCTCGCAACTGGCACGCATTCGGCAGGCCGGTATTCCACTGACCGTATGCATCGACAAGGTTGCGGCCAGTGGCGGGTACATGATGGCCTGCATCGGCAACAAGATCATCAGCGCACCCTTCGCTATCCTCGGGTCCATTGGCGTTGTTGCGCAGTTGCCCAACGTCAATCGCTTGCTGAAGAAGCACGACATCGATTTTGAAGTGCTGACCGCGGGTGAATACAAACGCACCCTGACGGTGTTTGGCGAAAACACCGAGAAGGGTCGCGAGAAATTCCAGCAGGACCTGGATATAACCCACGACCTGTTCAAGAACTTCGTTGCCAGCTACCGCCCGCAATTGTCCATCGACGAAGTGGCCACGGGCGAGGTATGGCTTGGCATGGCCGCGGTCGACAAACTGTTGGTCGATGAACTAAAGACCAGCGACGAGTACCTGGCCGAGCGCGCCAAGGATGCAGACGTGTTCCACCTGCACTACGTGCAACGCAAAAGCCTTCAGGAACGCATGGGGATGGCTGCAGCCACCTCGGCGGATCAACTGGCTGCTAAGTGGTGGGGACGTTTGACTCAGCAGCGGTTCTGGTAGGTGTAAATGACAAGGTGGCCTGAGTCGAGCCTCAAGTTACCCGATATCACAGAACCGCTGTGTGACGCAAAGCGTCACGAACTGCATGCCGACGCGGAGCGTCGGCACGATCGTCATTAGTATCTAAGCCGTGTCTTAGCCACCTGCTTTAAAGTGCTTTTCAACCGCGATGGCACTGACGACGCAGAGTGCGACGTTAGTGACGGCTGAGTCCTGACGCTGATCCGGGGGATGCGAGGCAGGACGCCGAGCAAGCCGCACCGGGCCAAGGATGGCCCGTTGCGGCGGCCCCCGGATCAGTGACAGGGCGAAGGAACCCGACGAAGTCGGGCCGGAAACAGGAGCGAGGACTTTGCCTACTTTGGTCCCTCAAAGTAGGGCGCCGAGAGGCGAAAAGGGGGGCTTGAGTCTTATCTGAATTTACATGACATCGCAGAACCCGTTTGTGACGCGCAGCGCCACAAACGAGGACGCAGAGCGTCCAGAGCTGCGTTCCCACGCTGGAGCGTGGGCATGATAGTCATCTCAAGTGAGCACAGAGACGATAATGCAGGTCGCCTGAATCAGCGGCGCCGGAACAGCGGCAGCGGCTCGTCGGTTGCAGCCTGATAGGTGACCGAGAAGTCCTTCAGGCCTTCCAGCGCCTCGTACGGATCCTTGTCGGCACGTACCGCGAACGCATCGAAGCCACAGCGGCGCATGTAGAACAACTGATCGCGCAACACGTCGCCGATGGCGCGCAATTCGCCCTTGTAGCCAAAACGATCACGCAACAGGCGCGCATTCGAGAAGCTACGACCGTCAGTGAACGCCGGAAAGTTCAGGGCGATGACCTGAAACTGGTCCACATCTGCGCCGATCTCTTCAGCTTCTTCATCACTGTCCAGCCATACGCCCAAACCGCCATCGCGTGCCTTCAATGCATGCGCGTGTTCGCGCCACAGTGCCAGCGGCACGATCAGGTCGTCGCAGTTCGACAGGCTGTCAAAGGTGGTTTCCTTCGGCAACAGGTGCCAGGTTTCATCAATGACTTCGTTGTTCTTAATGATTCGCTGCATAGACGCGCTCCTTGAAAGGGTCAATGCCAATACGTTGGTAGGTGTCGATAAAGCGCTCGTCTTCGGTACGTTTTTCAACGTAGACGTCGATCAGCTTCTCGATCACGTCCGGCATCGCCTCCTGGGCAAAGGAAGGGCCGAGGATCTTGCCGAGGCTCGCATCACGGCTGGCACTGCCGCCGAGTGAGACCTGATAGAACTCTTCACCTTTCTTGTCCACGCCCAGCACGCCGATATGGCCGACGTGGTGGTGGCCGCAAGCGTTCATGCAGCCGGAAATGTTCAGGTCCAGCTCGCCGATATCGAACAGGTAGTCCAGATCGTCGAAGCGGCGCTGGATGGATTCTGCAATCGGAATCGATTTGGCGTTGGCCAGCGAGCAGAAATCCCCGCCAGGGCAGCAGATGATGTCGGTCAGAAGACCAATGTTCGGTGTGGCAAAACCATTGTCGCGCAGCTCGTTCCACAGGGTGAACAGCTCGGCCTGCTCGACGTCGGCCAGGATGATGTTCTGCTCGTGGGAAGTGCGCAACTGACCAAAGCTGTAGCGATCGGCCAGATCGGCGATTGCGTCCAGCTGCTTGTCGGTCACGTCGCCCGGCGCAACACCGGTGGGCTTGAGCGACAGGGTGACAGCAATGTAGCCAGGCTTTTTGTGCGCCAGCACATTGCGTTGACGCCAGCGAGCGAAGCCTGGGTGCTGAGCGTCCAGCGCTGCCAGTTCGGCGTGCTGGTCGCTGAGAGCCTTGTATTGCGGGTCGACGAAGTGCCGGGAAACGCGCTGCACTTCGGCTTCGGTCAGGGTGGTCTGACCGCCACGCAAATGAGCCATTTCGGCGTCTACCTTGGCGGCAAAAACCTCAGGCGTCAGTGCCTTGACCAGAATCTTGATCCGCGCCTTGTACTTGTTGTCGCGACGGCCATAACGGTTGTAGACCCGCAGGATGGCGTCGAGATAACTCAGCAGGTCCTGCCACGGCAGAAACTCATTGATGAAGGCACCGACAACCGGAGTACGGCCAAGGCCGCCACCCACCAGGACGCGGAAGCCCAGCTCGCCGGCTTCGTTGCGCAACGGCTCAAGACCGATGTCATGTACTTCGATGGCGGCGCGATCACTGGTCGAGCCGTTGATTGCGATCTTGAACTTGCGCGGCAGGTAGGCGAACTCCGGGTGGAACGTGGTCCACTGACGGACGATTTCGCACCATGGACGTGGGTCCACCAGCTCGTCTGCGGCAACACCGGCAAACTGGTCGGTGGTCACGTTGCGCAGGCAGTTGCCGCTGGTCTGGATCGCGTGCATCTGCACGGTCGCCAGTTCAGCGAGAATATCCGGTACATCTTCAAGCGCAGGCCAGTTGAACTGTACGTTCTGGCGGGTACTGATGTGCGCGTAGCCCTTGTCGTAGTCACGGGCAATTTTGGCCATCATGCGCGCCTGACGCGAGGTCAGCTGGCCGTATGGAACCGCCACACGCAACATCGGCGCAAAGCGCTGCACATAAAGACCGTTTTGCAGGCGCAACGGTCGAAATTCTTCTTCGCTCAGTTCCCCGGCCAGATAGCGTCGGGTCTGATCCCGGAACTGCTTGACGCGGTCCTCGATGATCTTCTGATCGTAATCGTCGTATACGTACATATAGGTCCTGTTCTCAGGCTTCGTCATGAAGCAGGGCAGTTGCGTCAGTCCGGGCACACGCCCGTCACTCGCGGTAGCCTGCTTCATCTGGTCAATTCTGCGCGCACGGCCGCGCACTCCGTCGGGAGCGAAGGCGACGATAGCAGTTTGCAGATATCGATAAAAGTGATGTTTATATATATGCAAATCACTAAAAGCGATAAGCAAAACCGCGTCCGTGCATATCCCTGCTTGCCGTGTGGGCAAGACTCGACTTAACTGAACGTTGACCGATGCCGAGCAGGTGTCGGAACACTCCTATTCATGTGCAATCACCCACAAGACCGACAAGAGGCGATGCGATGAGCAAGCACCCGAAAGTAGCCAAGCCAGGCAGATCCGTGGACACCTGGGCCATTTTATTCATTGTCATTCTGGCGGTAGGCGCAGCGATGTTCTGGGCCAGCAGCCAGTGAAGGGCTGGTAAAGAATCTGCCGGAGTCTCCAGAACCTTGCTGCCGCAGCCGATAACACGCTCGTAGTGCTAAATCCCTGCTGCTTCAAGGTTCGTTGATATGAAGGCGTTACATGCTGGCTGGCTGTTACTGTGCAGTTGTCTCTGGGGCGGGACGACACATGCCGCCTCGGTGGTTTTTCTGAACCCCGGCGCACCATCCGATGGCTATTGGCAGAGTTACTCCCGGGTCATGCAGACGGCTGCCGACACCACCGGCATGTCACTGAAAATACTCTATACCGAGCGCGACACCCGCAAGTTGCTCGATCTGGCGCGAGCGGCGCTGCAAGGGGATGAGCGCCCGGATTACCTGTTGTTTTCCAATGAGTTGAATATCGCCCCTGAAGTCCTGCGCATGTCCGTGGGCAGCGGGGTCAAGCTGTTTGCCGTCAACAATACGCTGACCGAGGACCAGATTCGGATTCTCGGTGATCTGCCATCGCGTTATCCGGACTTCATCGGCAGCCTGGTGGGCAACGATGAACAGGGCGGCTATCTGACGGCAAAGCGGCTTATCAGTCTCGCGGTGCCTGGCGCAGACGGTCAGGTCATCGACATGCTTGCGTTTTCCGGGACCAACACCACGCCCGTTTCCCTGCTGCGTGAAAAAGGCATGCTGCGTGCCTTGTCAGAGCACCCAGAGGTGCATCTACGGCAGATTGCGCTGGGTGGCTGGCGCCGTGATCGCGCGCTCGAGCAGGCGCGCGTGCTGTTCAAGCGCTATCCGCAGACACGCCTGGTGTGGGCTGCCAACGAGCAAATGGCGTTCGGTGCGATGGATGCATTGCGCGAGAGCGGCGGCAAGCCGGGGCAGGACGTGCTGTTCAGTGCGATCAACGGCACGTCGCTTTCACTGCGGGCACAGCTCAATGGCAGCCTGAGTGTCGTAGCTTCAGGGCATTTCACCCTGGGCGGGTGGGCCATCATTCTCTTGCACCACTATGACACTGCTCAATGGCAGGCCCGGCAACAGATCGGCACACGAATCATTGATGTGATTCACGTGGTCGAGCCACAGGATGCGCAGCGCTTTCTGGATGCCGCCCGGGACGAGCATTACCGGCTCGATTTCCAGGCATTCAATATGGAAACTTCTGGCGAAGCGTCGCCATTTTCGCTGAAAGGCATGTTGCCGCCTGACCACTCAGGCGGCAGATAACCGGTCAGGCGTTACTCGTCGTAGCCCAGGTTGGGTGCCAGCCAGCGCTCGGTGACGCTCAGGTCCTGGCCTTTGCGGGCGGTGTAGCTTTCGACCTGATCCTTATCCACCTTGCCTACCGCAAAGTACTGCGCCTGAGGATGGGCAAAGTACCAGCCGCTGACGGCCGCAGCCGGGAACATTGCGTAGTGCTCGGTCAGGAACACGCCGCTTTTGCCGGGCGTATGTTCGGGTGTGCCTTCCGGCAGCGGGTCGAGCAGGGCGAACAGGGTGCCTTTTTCGGTGTGATCGGGGCAGGCCGGGTAGCCGGGAGCCGGACGAATGCCCATGTACTGCTCCTTGATCAACGCCTCGTTGTCCAGCGCCTCGTCTTTGGCGTAACCCCAGTATTCCTTGCGCACCTGCTGGTGCAGCCATTCGGCACAGGCTTCGGCCAGACGGTCGGCGAGAGCCTTGACCATGATCGAGTTGTAGTCGTCGCCCTTGTCCTGATAGGCCTTGGCAACTTCTTCGGCACCAATGCCGGCGGTGGTGATGAAGCCACCGATGTAGTCGGTCAGGCCACTGTCTTTCGGCGCGACGAAGTCGGCCAGCGAGAAGTTCGGCTTGCCGTCAGGCTTTATGGTCTGTTGGCGCAGGTGATGCAGCGTCGCCAGCGGCTTGCCGTCGTCGCCATAGACCTCCAGATCATCATCGTTGACCTGATTGGCTGGCCAGAAGCCGAATACTGCACGGGCGCTGATCAGTTTCTCGTCGATCAGCTTGCGCAGCATCTGGGTGGCGTCCGCATACAGCGCGGTGGCCGCTTCACCGACCACTTCGTCGGTCAGGATGCGCGGGTATTTACCGGCCAGGTCCCAGGAGATGAAGAACGGTGTCCAGTCGATGTATTCGGCCAGCACGTTCAGGTCGATGTCCTGCAGTACCCGCGTGCCGGTGAAGGTCGGCTGGGCAGGGGTATAGTTTTCCCAGTCGAATTGCGGCTTTTTTGCCACTGCCGCGCCATAACTCAAACGCTCGGTGCGCGCGCTGCGTGCCGAGGTGCGCTCACGTACTTCGACGTATTCCAGACGGGTCTTTTCAATAAAGGCCGGCTTCAGCTCTTTCGACAGCAACTGGGTCGCGACGCCGACCGCTCGGGAAGCATCGGTGACGTAGATGACTGCGTCATTGCTGTATTTAGGCTCGATCTTCACCGCCGTGTGCGCCTTGGATGTGGTCGCGCCGCCGATCATCAATGGCAGGTGGAAGTCCTGGCGCTGCATTTCTCTGGCGACATGGACCATTTCGTCCAGTGACGGCGTGATCAGGCCGGACAGGCCGATGATGTCGCATTTCTCGTCGCGGGCCACTTGCAGGATTTTCTCTGCAGGCACCATCACGCCCAGGTCGACAATGTCGTAGCCGTTACAGCCCAGTACTACGCCGACGATGTTCTTGCCGATGTCATGTACGTCGCCCTTGACCGTCGCCATGAGGATCTTGCCCTTGGCTTCGGGCTTGTCGCCCTTTTCCAGCTCGATGAACGGAATCAGGTGCGCCACTGCCTGCTTCATCACGCGCGCGGACTTGACCACCTGAGGCAGGAACATCTTGCCTGCGCCAAACAGGTCACCGACCACGTTCATGCCCGCCATCAGCGGGCCCTCGATCACTTCGATAGGGCGGGTGAATGCCAGGCGCGACTCTTCGGTGTCCTGGACGATGTGCGTGGTGATGCCCTTGACCAGCGCGTGTTCCAGACGCTGATTGACCGGCCAGCTGCGCCATTCCTCGGTTTCGGCCTCCTTGACGCTGCCATCACCCTTGAACTTGTCGGCAATTGCCAGCAATGCATCCGTGCCCTCGGGATTGCGGTTGAGCACTACGTCTTCGACGCAGTCACGCAGTTCAGCGGGAATCTGGTCGTAGATTTCCAGCTGCCCGGCGTTAACGATGCCCATACTCAGGCCATTGCGGATCGCATGCAGCAGGAACACCGAGTGGATCGCTTCACGCACCGGGTTGTTGCCACGGAACGAGAACGACACGTTGGACACCCCACCCGAGGTCAGGGCATACGGCAGCTCATCACGGATGTAGGCGCAGGCGTTGATGAAGTCCACGGCATAGTTGTTATGTTCTTCGATACCGGTAGCGATGGCGAAGATGTTCGGGTCGAAGATGATGTCTTCCGGCGGGAAGCCCACTTCGTTGACCAGAATGTCGTAGGAGCGCTTGCAGATTTCCTTCTTGCGCGCCTCGGTATCGGCCTGACCCTGTTCGTCGAAGGCCATGACCACCACGGCCGCGCCGTATCGCTTGCACAGCCGCGCGTGATGAATGAACTGCTCGACGCCTTCCTTCATGCTGATGGAGTTGACGATGCCCTTGCCCTGGATGCACTTGAGGCCGGCCTCGATCACTTCCCACTTGGAGGAGTCGATCATGATCGGTACGCGGGAAATGTCCGGCTCGCCTGCGATCAGGTTGAGGAAGGTCACCATGGCCTTCTTCGAGTCGAGCATCCCTTCGTCCATGTTGATGTCGATCACCTGGGCACCGGCTTCGACCTGCTGCAGGGCGACTTCCAGGGCTTCGGTGTAGTTGTCTTCACGGATCAGGCGGGCAAAGCGGGCAGAGCCGGTGATGTTGGTGCGCTCGCCGACGTTGACGAACAGCGACTGACGATCAATGGTGAACGGCTCGAGGCCCGACAGGCGGCAGGCTTTTGGAATGTCCGGAATTTCGCGTGGCGCGTAGCCCGAAACAGCCTCGGCAATCGCCTTGATGTGCGCTGGCGTCGTACCGCAGCAGCCACCGACGATGTTCAGGAAGCCGCTTTGCGCGAACTCTTCGATGATCTTCGCCGTCTGGCTCGGCAGCTCGTCGTATTCGCCAAAGGCGTTGGGCAGACCGGCGTTGGGGTGCGCAGATACATGGGTGTTGGCCTTGTTGGCCAGCTCTTGCAGGTAGGGGCGCAGTTCGCTCGCGCCCAGTGCGCAGTTCAGGCCGACCGAGATCGGTTTGGCATGACTGATCGAGTTCCAGAACGCTTCGGTGGTCTGGCCGGACAGGGTGCGTCCCGATGCGTCGGTGATGGTCCCGGAAATCATGATCGGCAGTTCAAAGCCCACTTCTTCGAACACGCCCTGCACGGCAAAGATCGCCGCCTTGGCGTTGAGGGTGTCGAAAATGGTCTCGATCAGGATCAGGTCGGCGCCGCCCTCGATCAGCCCCTTGGTGGCTTCGCTGTAGTTCTCGACCAGTTCGTCGAAGGTGACGTTGCGATAGCCGGGGTTATTGACGTCCGGCGACAGCGAACAGGTGCGGCTGGTAGGGCCCAGCACGCCCGCCACGAAACGCGGTTTGTCCGGGGTTTCCAGTGTCTTGGCGTCTGCGACCTTGCGCGCCAGGCGTGCACCTTCGACGTTCAGCTCGTAGACGATCGATTCCATGCCGTAATCGGCCTGGGAGACCTGGGTGGCGTTGAATGTGTTGGTTTCGAGGATGTCGGCACCGGCATCCAGGTAAGCCTTCTCAATGGCGCCGATCACGTCAGGTCGGGTCAGGATCAACAGGTCGTTGTTGCCCTTTACATCACTTGGCCAATCGGCGAAGCGCTTGCCCCGATAATCCTGCTCTTCAAGCCTGTAGCTCTGAATCATGGTGCCCATGCCGCCATCGAGGATCAGAATCCTCTGTTTCAGAGCAGTGAGAAAGGCTTGATGGCGGGCGCTGCGGTCAGACATGGGGGCTACCTTGAGAAGGTCGATACTTTAAAGGACGGGATGATAGCAAACCGGAACGGTTTTGGTGGTGCTGCGGCTTTTGCATGAAAATCATTCATGTTGGAGGCAATTACGGCCTAGTAGAATTGTTCCATTTTTAATGACAGAGCCTACGGGATATGCCGCACCGTTTGTTGGCAAGCATCGCCTTGCTTTTTATCTGCTGTGCTGCACAGGCCCAGACACCCTCAGCCACACCCGCAAGCCCGGCTATTTCCTACGTAAAGGATATTCAGCCGATTCTTACCGAGAAATGCGTTGCCTGCCATGCCTGCAACGATGCTCCCTGCCAGTTGAACCTGGGCAGCGGGGAAGGCGTGAGCCGTGGTGCCAGCAAGACCCCGGTTTACCAGGGCGAGCGTAGTGAAGCGGTAGCGCCGACCCGACTGTTTTATGATGCGCGTGATACCGAGGCTTGGCGCGGCAAGGGGTTTTACTCAGTGCTGGAGACCCAGGGCAGTCAGGCTGCCCTGATGGCGCGCATGCTCGATCTGGGGCGCAGCGCGCCGTTGCCGGCCAACAGCAAAATTCCGGACGAGATCGCGCTGGGCATCAATCGCGAAAATGTGTGCCCGCTGCCCGGCGAATTCAACGCCTATGCCGCAGCTCATGCGCAACAAGGCATGCCACTGGCGGTGGCTGGCCTGACCGATGCCGAATACCAGACGCTGCAGCGCTGGCTGGCTGCCGGTGCGCCGGTGGAGCAGCAGACCATTACCCCGAGTGTCACCGAGGCCGCGCAGATCAATGCCTGGGAGGCGCAGCTCAACGAGCCTGGCGCGAATCAGGCGCTGGTCGGTCGCTGGCTGTTTGAGCACCTGTTCCTGGCGCACATCTATTTCGAAGGCGGTGAGGCGGGGCACTTCTTCCAGTGGGTGCGCTCGCGAACTCCAAGCGGCAAGCCTGTGGACCTGATCGCTACTCGTCGCCCCGACGATGATCCGGGCAGTGACTTCTATTATCGATTGATCCCTGTGCAGGGCGTGATCGTTCACAAGACCCACATTACCTATGCCATGAGCCCACAGAAACTGATGCGGGTCAGGCAATTGTTCTATGGTAAAGACTGGAAGGTCAACGCACTGCCTGGCTATGGCCCTGGCCATCGGGCCAATCCGTTTCTGACCTTTGAAGCGATCCCGGCAGCGGCGCGTTATCAGTTCATGCTCGACAATGCCGAGTATTTCGTCCGCACCTTCATTCGCGGGCCGGTCTGCCGCGGGCAGATCGCGACCGATGTGATTCGCGATCAGTTCTGGGTGCTGTTCCAGGACCCGTCGCACGATCGCTACATCACCGATGCGACGTATCGCGGGGAGGCCACGCCATTGCTGGCCATGCCGGGGCAGAACGATGACGTGGGCAGCGTGCTGAGCCTGTGGCTGTCCTACCGCGACCGGCGCAATGAGTATGAAGACCTGCGCCGCGACAGTTACGCGAAAATGCCAGCACCGGGCTGGAGCACGCTGTGGGCAGGCAATGACAATGCCTTGCTGACCGTTTTCCGTCATTTCGACAGTGCGTCGGTCAATAAAGGGCTGATTGGCGACGTGCCGCACTCCATGTGGCTGTTCGACTACCCGCTGCTGGAGCGCACCTATTATCAGTTGGCGGTGAACTTCGATGTCTATGGCAACGTTTCACATCAGGCACAGGCCCGGCTGTATTTCGACTTGATCCGCAACGGTGCCGAAATCAACTTCCTGCGCCTGATGCCTGCCGATCGCCGGGAAGACATACTCAGCGATCTTTATCAGGATGGCGGCAAGATCAAGATGTGGCTGGATTACCAGAAGATCGACGACGATACGCCAACCGGTATCAAACTCGATGAAAAGGCCGCGCAGCGCGACTTTGCGTTCAAGCTGATCGAGCGTTCCGGCAGCCTGAATGCCGCGCCTGATCCGATCAACCGCTGCAGCGGGGCGTATTGTTCTCGGCCAAACCTCGACAGCAGTTTTGCCCAGGCGGAACAGGCACTGAGCCGTTTGACCTCACGCCCGGCGGCGGGCCTGAAAGTCATCGATCAATTGCCGGAAGCAAGCATGCTGCGCATCGAGGGCAGCGACGGCAAACGCATGATCTACAGCATGCTGCGCAACCGTGCGCACAGTAACGTCGCGTTTCTGCTGGGCGAGTCTTATCGCTATATACCGGGGCTGGACACACTGACCGTCTACCCGGGCGTGCTCAGCAGTTATCCGAATTTCATCTTCAATATTCCGGTCGCACAGGTGCCGGCCTTTGTCGATGCCATGCAGCAGAGCAAGGATCAGGCGAGTTTCGAACAAATCGTCCAGCGTTGGGGCATCCGTCGTACTCATCCACTGTTCTGGAGTTACTTCCACGATCTGAATCGCTACGTTCAGGAAACTGAACCACGCGAAGCGGGTGTGCTGGACATGAATCGCTACGAGAACCTCTGAAAAACCGGGGCTTCACGCCGCAGGCCCTTGTGCAACATGGCCTGCGGCCATCTTTACTTCCTGAACGAAATGTATCTCGCGCGATCTTTTTTCCAAAAAGGTGGTCCGAAATGGTGCGCGTCATAGGCCGGTTTATCAAACGACCCATGATTGAAAGTCAGGCAGTAGAGGTTTTTTGTGATGTTGATTTCAGTTCAGGCGCTACGTGCGTTCGCAGCGTGGGTCGTGGTGTGTCATCACTTCATGCAGATTTTTTTCGATTTCAAGGCCAGCGGCCCGGTAGGACAGTTCTTTGTGTCGAAGGGCGCGGTCGGCGTTGATATCTTCTTTGTCATCAGTGGTCTGGTTATCTTTTTGTCGACGCAGAACAGCGATATGCCTGCACGGCGCTTCATTCTGCATCGTCTGATTCGAATTGTTCCGGCCTATTGGCTGTATACCGCCGCCATGGCGTTGTTGTTGCTGATTGCAGCACCGATGCTCCCGCATCAGGTCATCGGCTGGCAGAACTTCCTCTTGTCACTGGTATTCATTCCTTCCGAAAACCCCGGCGGTTATGGCCTTTACCCGACGCTTAACGTCGGCTGGACGCTCAACTATGAGATGTTTTTCTACCTGCTGTTCTCGGTGGTATTCCTCTTTCAACAGCGTCACCGGCCGCTGATCATTGCCGCAGCGCTGTTTGCGGTCAGTGAGGTTCTGGCCCGCACCGGACTGATCAGCCGCTTCTATGGCAACGACATTATTTACGAATTCCTGCTGGGTATCGGCATCGGCATCCTCTATCGCCGTGGCTGGATCAAACAGGCGCTATGGCTGCCGCTGGCGGGTATTGCGGTAGGGCTGTATGCGATCAATCACCTGACCAATGAGCAGCGTCTGCTCAACTGGGGCCTGCCGAGTGCCTTGATCGTACTATCGTGCATCTCGCTGGAACCGTATTTCCAAGGCAACAGGCTGCTCAAGGTACTGGGCGACTGCTCGTACTCGGTCTACCTGCTGCACGTTCTGGTGCTGTACGGCGGCTTGCTGATGGCGCAACGCTTTGGCCTCAGCCCCTATGTGGTGTTCGCGTTCTGCGTGCCGATCATCGCCATCGGTGCCTGGGTCAGTTATGAGTGGATCGAGAAGGGCCTTTACCGCCGGATGAAAGCCTGGCTGGATGGACGCCGAGCGGTCAGCCGGGCGCAGGCATTAACCTGACAAAAATACTAGGACTTTGTGTGACGGTGCCGATTGGCGTAAACTGCTGGCACGTCTGCGAGGAATTTTCATGACCGCTATCACTATTACCGATGCCGCCCACGATTATCTGGCCGATCTGCTGGAAAAGCAGAACACCCCGGGCATTGGCATCCGCGTATTTATTACCCAGCCCGGCACTCAGTACGCTGAAACCTGCATTGCCTACTGCAAGCCGGGTGAAGAAAAGCCGGAAGACAAGGCTATCGGCCTGAAGAGCTTCACCGCCTGGATCGATGGTTTCAGCGAAGCGTTTCTGGATGATGCCGTGGTTGACTACGCCACTGATCGCATGGGCGGCCAGTTGACCATCAAGGCACCAAACGCCAAGGTGCCGATGGTCAATGCCGACAGCCCGATCAACGAGCGCATCAATTATTATCTGCAAACCGAGATCAATCCCGGCCTTGCCAGTCACGGTGGTCAGGTCACGCTGATCGACGTGGTCGAGGAAGAGGCGAAGAATATCGCCGTGCTGCAGTTCGGTGGCGGTTGCCAGGGTTGCGGTCAGGCCGATGTCACGCTGAAGGAAGGTATCGAGCGCACACTGCTTGAGCGTATTCCCGAGCTGTCGGGCGTTCGCGATGTGACCGACCATACGCAGAAAGAAAACGCTTACTACTAAGCCTTTCTCTGCTGCGCAAAAACGCCCTGACTATTCAGGGCGTTTTCGTGTGCGGCCGTCGCTGGTGGTCAGGTCAGTTCCACCAGTACTGCGCCTTCGTTGACCATCTCTCCCTCATGGCAGTAAAGCGCTGTGACAACGCCGGCACTGGCAGCGCGGATGCTGTGTTCCATCTTCATGGCCTCCAGCACCACCAGTTGCGCCCCGATCTCGACCGTCTGACCCACTTCAACCAGCACGCGCACGATGCTGCCATTCATGGGGGCTGTCAGGCCGCCATGCTGGCTATCACTGGCATCGGCCTGCGCGATGGGGTCAAGTCGGGTGATGGTGTGCAGGTCGCCTTGCCATTTGAGGTAAAGCGCATTGCCACGGCGTATCGCCAGATGCGAGCGGCGCACGCCGTTATGTTCGACAGTCAGATGCTCGTTGCTGAGTTTGAACGGTGAGTCGCTGCTGTTGCGCAGGTAGACGGTTCGGGTTTGACCATTGCAGCTCAGTCGCAGATCCGTCTCTGCAGGCAGGCCAGCGCGAAAGCCTGTGCTGGCCGCCCAGGGCGAGTGCAGGTCGGCTTGATCGACGCGTGCCGTTTCGCTCTGGCTGAAGGTCTCGGCGGCGGCCTGCCAGAGTTCCTCACACAGTTCACCCGCTTGCGGCAGCAATTGATCCTGATGGCGGGGGATGAAGCCCGTGTCCAGCTCAGCGGCGGCAAACGCCGGATGGGCGATGATTCTGCGCAAAAATGCCAGGTTGGTTCTGACACCGCCCACTGCGAACTCCTCCAGCATGCCGAGCAGGCGCAAACGGGCCTGCTCACGGTTTTCGCCCCAGGCAATCAGCTTGCCGAGCATGGGGTCGTAGAAGGGTGAAATGCTGTCGCCCTCGCTAACGCCGCTGTCCACGCGCCTGCCGGAGCCGGACGCGGATTCTCTGTAGAGCTCCAGCGTGCCGGTTGCAGGCAGAAAATCGTTGGCCGGGTCTTCGGCATATAGCCGGACCTCAATGGCGTGGCCGATCAGTGGCACTTGTTCCTGAGTAATGGGCAGTGGTTCGCCTCTGGCCACCCGAATCTGCCATTCCACCAGATCCAGGCCCGTGATGTATTCGGTCACCGGGTGCTCGACTTGCAGGCGGGTATTCATCTCCATGAAGAAAAACTCGCCGCGCGCGTCCAGCAGGAATTCCACCGTGCCTGCGCCCACGTAACCGATGGCCTGTGCGGCCTTGACCGCCGCTTCACCCATGGCCTTGCGCAGTTCGGGTGTCAGGCCGGGCGCAGGTGCTTCTTCGACGACCTTCTGATGTCGGCGCTGAATGGAGCAGTCGCGCTCATTGAGGTAGAGACAGTGACCATGGCGGTCGGCAAACACCTGAATCTCGACGTGGCGCGGAGTGAGGACGTATTTCTCCACCAGCATTCGCGCGTCGCCGAACGAAGAAAGCGCCTCGCGTTGAGCGGAGGCCAGCGCTTCGGCCAGTTCGCCGCTGTGCTCCACCACCTTCATGCCTTTGCCGCCACCGCCTGCCGTGGCTTTCAACAGCACGGGGTAACCGATGCGTTCAGCGGCGCTGCGGAACGTCTCGATGTCCTGTGCGTCGCCGTGATAGCCAGGTACCAACGGCACGCCAGCCTGCTCCATCAGCGACTTGGCGGCAGATTTGCTGCCCATGGCGTCGATGGCCGAGGCGGGTGGGCCGAGGAAAATCAGCCCTGCCTCTTCAATGGCACGGGCAAAGTCGGCATTTTCGGACAAAAAACCATAACCGGGGTGAATCGCTTGCGCGCCGCTTGCCCTGGCCGCATCGATAAGCTTGTCGATCGCCAGGTAGCTTTCTGCTGCCTTGCTGCCTCCAAGATCCACACGGATATCAGCCTCATGGCTATGCCGTGCGTCACGGTCAATGGCACTGTGCACGGCGACTGTGGTGAGCCCCATGGTTTTCGCGGTCCGCATGATGCGACAGGCAATTTCACCGCGGTTGGCGATCAGCAGCGTGGTCAGCTCTGGGGTACTCATGATTGCGAGTCCTTCTGTGATTCTTGCCGGGCTGCAAGCGCTGCTGGCGATTGATCGCAGTCTGGCTGCCAGCCGGGTGTGCGTTTTTGCAGGAAGGCGCGCAGGCCTTCCTGGCCTTCGGCGCTGGTACGGATGCGCGCGATGGCGCTTTCACAGTAGCGGCGCAATGCAGGTGTGAGTTCGCCGCTGCCGACTTCGCGTAGCAACTCCTTGCTGACCCGCATGGCCTGCGGGCTATTGAGCAGCAGGTTGTCGACCCACTCCTGTGTGCGGGCTTGCAGGTCGGCAGCCGGATAGCACTCGGCTATCAGCCCCATCTGCTGCGCTCTCTGGCCATCGAAACGCTCTGCGGTCAGGGCGTAGCGCCGCGCCGCACGTTCGCCGATGGCCTGCACCACAAACGGACTGATAACCGCTGGAGCCAGGCCGATGCGTACTTCCGACAGGCAGAACTGCGCATCCGCTGCCGCAATGGCCATGTCGCAGCAACTGATCAGGCCCAGCGCGCCACCGAACGCTGCACCTTGCACCACCGCAAGCGTCGGAATTTTCAATTTTGCGAGGCTGTACATCAGCTCTGCCAGTTCACGGGCATCGTCCAGATTGGTGTTGTAGTCCAGCTCTGCTGCCTGCTGCATCCAGGCCAGATCGGCACCCGCGCTGAAATGCCTGCCACGCCCGCGCACCAGCAGGAAGCGCAGGCTGGCATCACTTTGTACCTGGTCCAGTGCGAGGATCAGCTCGCGAATCATCTGCGCATTGAAGGCATTGTTCTTGTCCGGTCGATTCAGCCACAGCGTGGCGAAACCACGTGGGTCGGTGATCAACTCTATGGTTGCGAATGAGGTCGACGTCATGGTCATTTCCCGTCTTACATCCGGAACAGGCCGAAGGTAGTAGGTTCGATGGGCGCATTGAGCGAGGCGGACAGGGCCAGCGCAAGAATGTCGCGGGTTTGTGCAGGGTCGATGACTCCGTCGTCCCACAGTCGGGCGCTGGAGTAATAAGGATGCCCTTGATGCTCGTACTGATCGAGAATCGGCTGCTTGAGCTCGGCCTGCTGTTCGGCGCTGAAGGCCTGGCCGGCACGTTCCGCCTGCTCGCACTTGACCTGCACCAGCACGCCCGCTGCCTGCTCGCCACCCATCACGCCGATTCGCGCGTTGGGCCACATCCATAGAAAGCGCGGGTCGTAGGCGCGGCCACACATACCGTAATTTCCTGCACCGAAACTGCCGCCGATAATGACCGTGAACTTCGGCACCTTCGCGCAAGCCACGGCGGTCACCAGCTTGGCCCCATGCTTGGCGATACCCCCGGCTTCATACTTCTGACCGACCATGAAGCCGGTGATGTTTTGCAGAAACAGCAGGGGAATTCCTCTCTGGCAGGCCAGTTCGATAAAGTGCGCGCCTTTCTGGGCGGCTTCTGCGAACAGGATGCCATTGTTGGCCAGAATCGCGATCGGGTAGCCATGCAGGCGAGCGAAACCGCAGACCAGCGTGGTGCCAAACAACGCCTTGAATTCATCCAGTACCGAGCCATCCACCAACCGCGCGATGACTTCGCGTACGTCAAACGGCTGTTTTGTGTCGGTCGGGATGATGCCGTACAGGTCCTCGCTGGCGTATAGCGGTGCAATGGGAGTGACAGCGTTCAACTGGCCTTGTTTGCGCCAGTTCAGATTGGCGACGCTGCGTCGCGCCAATGCCAGCGCGTGCTCGTCGCTGTCGGCATAGTGATCGGCCACCCCGGAAGTGCGGCAATGCACATCCGCACCGCCCAAGTCTTCAGCGCTGACTATTTCGCCGGTGGCGGCTTTTACCAGTGGCGGGCCTGCGAGGAATATGGTGGCTTGCTGGCGCACCATGATCGCTTCGTCGGCCATGGCTGGAACATAGGCCCCGCCTGCAGTACAGGAACCCATGACCACGGCAATCTGGGGAATGCCTTGTGCGCTCATGTTGGCTTGATTGAAGAAGATGCGCCCGAAGTGTTCGCGGTCCGGAAACACTTCGTCCTGGCGCGGCAGGTTGGCACCACCGGAGTCCACCAGGTAAATGCACGGCAGGCGGTTTTGCTGGGCGATGGTCTGCGCGCGCAGGTGCTTTTTGACGGTCAGCGGGTAATAGGAGCCACCTTTGACCGTCGCGTCGTTGGCGATGATCATGCATTCGACGCCCTCGACCCGGCCGATACCGGCAATTACCCCGGCGGCCGGAACCTCTTCGCCATACACCTCATGGGCGGCCAGTTGGCCGATCTCCAGAAACGGTGATCCGCTGTCCAGTAAACGGTTGATACGCTCGCGGGGCAGCAACTTGCCGCGTGACGTATGGCGCTCCTGGGCCTTGGGCCCGCCGCCTTGGCGAACGATGCTCAGCAACATACGGAGCTCTTCGACCTGCTTGAGCAGCGCGGTGCGATTAAGGGCAAATTCCGGCGAGCGGGCGTTGATGCGAGTCTGCAGAATGGTCATGGTAGCTCCGCAATCAACGGGTTTCGTTGAACAGTTCGCGACCGATGAGCATGCGCCGGATCTCGCTAGTGCCTGCACCGATCTCGTAGAGTTTGGCGTCGCGCAACAATCGACCGGCCGGGAACTCGTTGATGTAGCCATTGCCGCCCAGAATCTGGATGGCATCCAGCGCCATCTGCGTGGCGCGTTCGGCGCTGTAGAGGATCACGCCCGCTGCGTCCTTGCGCGTGGTCTCGCCACGATCACAGGCCTGGGCAACCGCGTACAGGTAGGCGCGGCTGGCGTTGAGCTGGGTGTACATGTCTGCGACCTTGCCCTGAATCAGCTGGAACTCGCCGATGCTCTGGCCAAACTGCTTGCGGTCGTGAATGTAGGGCACCACCACGTCCATACAGGCCTGCATGATTCCGGTCGGCCCGCCAGAGAGCACGACGCGTTCATAATCGAGGCCGCTCATCAGGACCCTGACACCACCATCAAGCACGCCCAGCAGATTCTCTTCGGGCACCTCGACGTCATCGAAAAACAGCTCGCAGGTATTTGAGCCGCGCATGCCCAGCTTGTCGAACTTGCTGCCGCGCGAGAAGCCCTTCCAATCGCGTTCGACGATAAACGCGCTGATGCCATGGGCTGCCTTTTCCAGGTCGGTCTTGGCGTAGATCACGTAGGTGTTGGCGTCAGGCCCGTTGGTGATCCAGGTCTTGCTGCCGTTGAGTACGTAGTGATCGCCGCGCTTGTCGGCGCGCAGCTTCATCGATACCACGTCCGAGCCTGCATTGGGTTCGCTCATGGCCAGCGCGCCAACGTGCTCGCCGCTGATCAGCTTGGGCAGGTATCGGGCTTTCTGTGCCGGGCTGCCATTGCGGTTGATCTGATTCACGCACAGGTTGGAGTGTGCGCCGTAGGAGAGCGCCACCGATGCCGAGCCACGGCTGATTTCTTCCATCGCCACGACATGCGCCAGATAACCCAGGCCTGCGCCACCGTATTCCTCGCTGACCGTGATGCCGAGCACGCCCATCTCACCGAATTTGCGCCACATGTCGACGGGGAACAGGTTGTCCTTGTCGATCTGTGCGGCGCGCGGGGCAAGCTCTGCGGCGACGAAGGATTGCAACTGATCGCGCAGCATGTCGATGGTTTCGCCCAGGGCGAAGTTCAGGCTGGGGTAACTCATGGGTAGCGTTCCTGTTTTATTCTTGGAGATGGTTCTATGCGGATTGGCTATGACCTTTACGTTAACGTAAACCTGTGGGTGTGTGCTGTCAATCAGGCTTGTGCGCGGAGGGTGGGGGAG
>NZ_JAWHOP010000003.1:0-51556 GCF_032586995.1 Pseudomonas syringae group sp. J248-6
TTGCGGGGGGAGTCGGCGCGGGTGGGGGCTACACCGCTGGTAGAGCCATTTCCTACAGAACATTCGGGCTGAACGGCGCAGATAATGCGTAGCTGAATGCTCAAGATGGATTCACACCCCGTAGGGGCTGGATCAGCAGCGATGAGAAACTTTTCACTGTGGTTCCAATTCCGACCATAAACCACTGCGTCCAATCCCGGCCATTAACGTTCCGTAGTCTTCAAAGTTACAGACATTCACCTCAGCCTGGCTCGTCCACGTGGCTTCACATTCTTCACACACCCACAGCAAAATTTGTGCAGAGCGGACACGCATTGCTCGAACGTAACCTTGGCCGCACCTTTGGCACTCAATCAGCATGTAAATAATCTCTGACAGAACTTCTGTGTAGTCTAATCCTATAGGCCGCTTTTGGCGGATAGCAGTCGGTTATCACTGATCGTTCTCGACTCATAGCTGCCTTCCACCGGAATGCAGGAATCGGCCAGATGCAATGCGCGCCTCAAAACCTTGAGCTCGCTGGGGGGGGGTGAGTAGACACATCATTTTCACCTCCGTAGAAAGCCCAAGGATAATCAGCGTCTTTCCTAGGCTGCAATATGAACAGCGTGCCCCCTCAGAGCCAACAGATCAAATAGTTCACGGCTTGGCTACAGCAGCTATCACAGGATAGCCATCAGCCACCACCGTGCTAAGATACGCGCTTGAGGTTCACGCCAAGGATGAAACATGCGTATTGAAAGTATACTAAAAAATATTGACGAACAAGGCACAAGAAGAGGCTATTCGTTTGAAACTTTTGTACTAAACTTATTAAAATATCACTTATCAACTCAAAATAAAGAGCTTGAGATAGGAAACACCCTGACATTTTTCGATGCCATTGCGCCCAATGGTTTTGATGACTACCGGGGAAAAGTCTGCTTTGAAGTAAAATACGACGCCAAAGGACTACTTTACAAATCATCATCATTCTTATCAAAATTTATAACACAAGTCGAATCAATACCCTTCGACGCTCGCCCCAAGACACTAATAATAATATCTGCAACCAGCATCCCGGATCAAGTAAAGGCTTCTATCCAGCGAGTTGGGATCCCCAACTCCAAAAGCACTTGCCGCATAGTTTTTTGGGGGCCAGATGAATTAAATAAATTAGTAACAAAGCACCCAGCAAAAGCTAACGAAATAAGCAATAACTTATTCACCCTGAGATTAGAGGCCGCAGTAAATCCCATAGAGCAAGACTGGCGCAAAAAACGAGACACTATTGTACAGAATCTGAAAGACAGTTTCGACAGAGGGCAGCTTTCATTATTTTTAGGCGCCGGAGTATCAAGCAGTGCAGGAATGCCAGGTTGGGGAAATCTGCTCAACTCACTCTTCATATCCTATCTAACTCAAGAATTTGACACTGACAAAACAATAAACATATCTGAAATCCCAGAAATGGTTGATCGCCTAAACAAAGTCTCTGAATCCTCTCCACTTATGGGTGCGAGATATATTAGAAAGGGGCTTACTGGAAAAACCCCTGCAACTGACAACTTTGTAAATGCAATCACCGAAAGCCTTTATGAACTCAGAAATAAAAGCTTTAACATCAGCTCACCGCTCATCCAAGAAATCGCCACAATGTGCATGCCTAGACGCACAGGAGCCAAAGTTAAATCCGTAGTAAATTATAACTTCGACGATCTATTGGAGAGACAGCTAACAAAATCGGGCATTTCTCATCGTAGCATTTACACCGAAAGTGAGGCATACGACCCTGAAGAACTACCCGTATACCATGTTCACGGTTTCCTCCCTGAAAACAGAAAAAACTACAACTCCCTTGAGAAGTCTACATTAGTCTTTTCCGAGGAAGGATATCACCACATCTATACAAACGCATATCACTGGTCAAATCTCGTCCAACTCAATTGCTTGCGAGAGAACAATTGCTTAATGATCGGCCTGTCAATGACCGACCCAAATTTGAGAAGACTCCTTGATATTTCTGCAAGAAGCGTTGAGCAGAATAAACATTTTGCATTTATGAAGCGGCTAGACCTTCATGAGTTTTGCTATGAAGTTACGAACGGGGAGCAAAGCACGATTTTAAAGAACACCAAGGGCGCGCAAAAGTTTCTGGACACTCATCACGCACTGAATGAAGAGTTAATGTTGGAGCTGGGTGTCAACATCATATGGTACGAAAATTACGGTGAGATTCCAAAAATTCTGCATATCATCAGCCGCGCACGTGGCAGTTGACTAAATAGCCGCATTGGGCATTCCTACGAGCGCAGGGTAAAGAAGGCTCCAAGGCCAGAGGTACCCGCCTTGAGGTTTGGCTCACAATCTCCTAGAAAGGATTAACCTGTGCTGCTTCGAAGTCCTCGTTGTGACCGGTTTCATCGCCATGGAGGTAGGAGTGAAGAATCATTACGGAATAGAATTTCCTGCCATAGAAAAGCTAGCCACCAAAGCGTTCCCAAAGCTTGAACTGGCTCATCCGCTCTACCAGCGCTTTCCTCGCGAGCAAGTGGGTTTTAGACTCGCGTCTACCCTGCTCCACTCCATTGCTGCAGATCCCGACAGATTAGACGTCGTACTGGGGCTGCAGAACCTACTGATCCTCAAAATCGCCACGTGCGACATTCGAATATCCCGGTTGCGGAAGGCGCAAAATCGCGTTCCTCGTATCCTCGCCCAACCGAAGTACCGCAGCGGTGGCGCTGCTGTCAAAGCACGCTCCACAATGCTCAAGGATCTTCGCAAAGGCATCATGGCGAGACAGGACGAGATCCGCCAACTTGCCTACCTGTGGCGATGCTTTGGGGACGGAATTGCTGCGATTTACCAAAGCCAGCATGCCCTGAGACATCTGCTTTACGACGATAGATATCAGGTGAAGCAGACCGCAGGGGCCATATATGGCAAGGAAGGTTTCGGCCACGAGTACGCCAAGCTGAAGCAGGGCATCGAAATGGGCGTACCCGTGGTGATGTCCGACCTCACTAACATCATTCGTCATGGAGATTTGTGCGCGCTCGCCGGCCCAGATCCAGTTCCACTGGAATTGAAATCGTCCAAGGTCACAGGTGGGCGCGTAGCAAGACAAGCTGAACAGCTCGGTAAAATCACAACCTTTTTCGAACAGGATGAGGCCCGCAATTTTAGGGGATCTATCCGAATCATTCGCACAGAGATGGCGAGCGAAGAGGTCGATCATCGGGAGTTTTTAAACCACGGAATTCAGCAAGCGCTTCGGACTGGCCTCTGGAGTGGAGCTCCCGAGCCGGGACTGCGCTATGTCTGCTATCAAAACGCGATCCTAGAGAATCGCGATTTGGTGTACTTAGAGATTGATAAGTGGGCCACAACCTCTACGTGGGTTACACCGTTGGGCCCTGAGCTATCCTGGCTACCCGCGTACCCATTCACACTGTCAATGTCCCCTCAAAATGCCACCCTCTTCATGCAAGAAGCTTTCGGCATTTTCGTACTCATCGATCTCGAGCTAACCAAACAGCTTTTCAAAAATCTGGATGTTCATTGTGTTTGGCTAATGGATGGCACTCACTCCATGCAAATCTGTCGCGACTCCAACAACCTCATGAAAGGCGCCTACAGGGTAAGTGAGTGTTTGTTTGATCGCGTATCAAAAGAATTCCTGTCCCTATCATGGTTTGTCCAAGAGCGCTCAAGCATCTTTGATGACAGTTGCATACCAGTTTTCACAGAGATAAGCTCAAAGGAAATCATTGCTAAGCATATGGATGGTTGGGCAGACGCACAAGATTTCTACAAGTACCAAGAACCGAAGGTCTAAGCAGCACCGCTGCCGACAGCTGACGCTGAAGAAATACAAGGTTTAATAAGGATAAAAAATGCCGGCCATTACCAAACTAATGCTTCGCAACTTCAAGCAGTTTCCTGAACTGGAAATGGATTTCAACCCAACTAAAAATGTGCTCATTGGAGACAATGAAACAGGCAAAAGTACCGTCCTGCTCGCTATTGATCTCGTGAACAGCGCAAGCCGGAGCCGCGTGGAAACTCTCGGGCTAGAAGCACTTATAAACCGCCAAGCTGTAATGGATTTCCTCAGCGGCGAGAAAAAAGTTTCTGGCCTACCTGAAGTGCTGGCTGATCTGTTCCTTGAGGATGGTGATGAACCGTACTTCCACGGCAAACAAAATCAACTTGGTGATAACTACGACGGTATACGAATGAGGATAGCCGTTCCAGATGACTACCACTTGGCCATCAAGCAGATGCTGGAGCACGATCCACAAAATTTCCCCTTCGAATACTACGCCGTCACCTTCCACACTTTCGCAGGCGAGGGATTCAATAGCTATCGACGCCCTCTAAGGCACCTCCACTTGGACAGTTCTCGCATAGACAGTGAGTATGCTGCCAAGGAATATACCCGAGCAGTCTTCGGACTTAATGCTGAGGTTCCAGAGCGGCATCGACTTGAAAATTTATATCGAAGAGGTAAAGAAGGCTTCCGCGACAGCCAACTAGGAGAATTAAACAAAAAGTTTCCGCCGTATGAATTTGGAATTCGTACGAGCACTCGAGCCAATCTAGAAACAGATTTGGTAATTACCAAAGATGGTATTTCAATCGAAAATCGCGGCAAGGGCGAGCAATGCTTCATTAAAACCGAATTTGCGCTAGGTCGTCACGATGCCCGAGGGGGCCTTGATGTTCTCCTGCTTGAGGAACCTGAGAACCATCTCAGCCACACCAACACGAAGAGACTGGTTGAACGCCTCGCACGTACTGAATCGACCCAGCTCTTCGTAGCGACTCATAGCAGCCACATCTGCTCCAGGCTCGATCTCCGACATGCGCTGCTTCTAGGGACATCTCAAAGCACAGGCACGCTCAAAGCACTCTCCGAAAAAACTGCTGGCTTTTTTATGAAGGCTCCTGACAACAGCGTCTTGGAGTTCGCCCTATCCAAGAAGGTCATCCTGGTCGAAGGTGATGCAGAGTTCATTCTCATGGAGGAGCTTTATAAGCGAGTTTCCGGAGGTACAACCCCTCAGGCTGATCACGTACACATAATTTCGATTGGCGGCACTAGCTTCAAGCGCTACTTGGAGCTAGCTAGACTCTTGAGCATCAAGGTTGCCGCGATCAGGGACAATGACAAGAATCACCAACAAAATTGCATTGACAACTATTCAGAGCATATAACCGATAGCGCCAAGATCTTTGCAGATAAAGATCCAAATCGCTATACATTCGAAGTCGGGATGTACCTGGACAACCAGAAGGTTTGCAATGAACTGTTCGGCGAGGATAGGAAGACTCTGACGGTGCAGGAATACATGCTGAAGAACAAAGCTGAAGCGGCGTATGAGCTTCTAGAGGCCAACCATGAGAATCTCTCTGTACCTGGCTACATCCAGGAGGCCGTGACATGGATAAGAAAGTAATGTTCGCGGTAGCTGGCTCTGGAAAAACCAGCGAGATCATAAGAAGACTAGCGGAAAACAAACGCGCGATCATAATCACGTACACTGAGAACAACTTTAATCACCTCCGAAGCAAGGTGATTGGTAAGTTTGGGTACATGCCCAAGCACATTACCGTGATGACCTACTTTTCATTTCTACATAGTTTCTGCTACCGCCCGCTTCTTCAGCAGAAAATGAAAACCAAAGGCCTCTACCTCAAGCTACCCTCCGATAAAGTAACACGCGCTCGGGATAAGATGTCTCACTATCGTCATCCCAGCGGGCGCCTCTACTACAACAGACTGGCTAAATTTCTCGATGAGACAAAATCGCACCCTGAAGTCATACGGCGCCTAGAGCGATTTTATGATCAATTATTTGTCGATGAAGTCCAAGATTTTGCAGCAAACGATTTCAACTTGCTGATGGCGTTATCCCCGGTGAAGGCAGACATTCTCTTTGTGGGTGACTTCTACCAGCACACGTTTGACACAAGCAGGGATGGCAACATCAACTGCAACCTTCACAATAATATTGAAAAATACGAAAAGCGGTTCCGCGATTCCGGATACTTTGTTGACAAGAAAACACTCAAGAACAGCTGGAGATGCGGAACGACGGTTTGCGACTTTATCAGAGCCAACCTGAAGATAGAGATATTCCCGGTAAAGGAACGACACACCGCGATAATCAAAATTGAGGATCAGGTTCAAGCTGACGTGATCCATCGTGATAATAATATCGTGAAGCTATTCTACAACACGCACCACCGCTATGAATGCCATTCAAATAACTGGGGAGCATGCAAGGGTCTAGATCACTACAAGGACGTTTGTATCATCCTCAACAAATCACAGTGGCAACAATACCAAAATGGGCAGTTACACAAGATGAAACCAATAACAAAAAATAAGCTTTATGTAGCGTGCACTCGTGCTTACGGTAAAGTTTATTTCGCGCCCGAGCATCTATTTGCAGCACACAAAAAATCTTGAGTCACTCAACAGCTGAGTTTCGATACATCTACCCACCAAGCACGCAATGCAACGCCTCCTTGCTAGCGATCCCTACTGCAGTACACGCGGAGATAAATGGTGCTGCCCTTTCGAGACTCGCAAATAGTCACGCAGGGACGCTCGCCCATTACCCCTCTGAAACGTCGCTAGTACGTACCGCGAGTTCTCCGTCGTCATCACCCAAAACCTCCCCTCACGTTCGACCTTCAGCACGTCAGAAGTCCTAATCAGGTGACCGTTGCCGAACCGCCCATATTGGTCTTTTCGCTTGTGGCCAAACACCACACCGATACCTGCGCGCGCCCTGATGGATACTCCGCAAAGGTAAGCAGTGACCGGCATGTCGAAACCTTGCTCTTGGGCTTTAATGATTCGCTTGAGGTCGAAATCTGTGTGGCGTTTTCCGTGGAAGTTCATATCTAATGTGTCCAGCATCGTTGGGCTCCGATTGCGGTCTGGATGGAGTTATCAAGAACTGCACACGCAACCAGACGCGCTGGTATCCACACGATCAGGTCATGGCCGAGATGCGTGCGTTTCTAGAGTCGAAGCAGGCTCCGTCAGATGCTGGTTGAGTGACGGCCGGCAGCGCGAATTAACCTGCAGCAAATACTTTCCTATATTGCAGACAGAACCGTACGAGCAGCCAGCGAACTGGGAATGGCAATAGAAGTAGCCACTTTGGCCCTACCTCAACATCCTTACTTGTATCGCCATGGGCTAGCGCCTAGAACACGGGAAATCGTTGTGCACCCTAATTATCTCGTTGTTTACAAATTGACAGATCGGATCGAGGTTCTAGCGGTGCTTCACGCCAGACAGGTCTACCCTACCGACGCCGGGTAAATCTTCGATTGAGGTGTTGGTGCTTATGTCGAATCAGAAAAGGCCATCGGTCCAGCGGTAATATCTAACTTACCGGTCCAGAAATACCTAAGCACCACCTGACTTTGCAGAAAAACAGCCCATGCTGAAATTGGCAAGGCGTGCTCTCGGAACGCTCACGAATTTACGATAACCGAGCTAGCTGCGAGCTATGCTTGAAGCCTTTTTGTCTGTACAAATCATCGTCATCAGAGCATCAAAAGCCATCTATAAAAAAATGACAAATTGGGGGTAAGGATGAATCGCCTATTTCATGCTGCAGCGTTTGCAAGCTCCATAATAATCGTTGCAGCACCTGCCCAAGCCCGTATTACACAATTGGAGATCCTGCGGACCGAGCCCGCTTTCGGAGGCGAAAGCTTCGGGAATACAGGTACTTACGAACGCGTCTTTGCGCGCGCTCATGGTGAATTAGACCCAGAAGCTTCTGAAAACAAGATTATTCAAGACATCGAACTTGCACCCCGTAACGGTCGTGGGATGGTTGAATACACGACCGATGTTGCAATCCTGCGTCCCGCTGACGTGGCCAAATCGAATGACATTCTTCTATTCGACGTGCCAAATCGAGGCTCTAAGCGCGCGATGTTATTGTTCAACGCTGATATGCAGGGTAATCCAGCAGCGTTCAACAACTTCGAAGTCGCCGGGGACGGTTTTCTACAGCGCCAGGGTACGACGCTGATCGCGTTTGCCTGGCAGGGTGACGTTGCACCGGGCGACAACCGCATGATGGTGCAATTGCCGACGGCCATAAATACTGATGGGTCGCCGGTAACAGGTGTGGTGCGCAGTGAGTTGACCACGCTCTCACCGACCGTCAGCCTTAACCTGTCCGCAGGTTGGTTCACCTCCACGCCGCCTCATACAAGCTACAAATCGGTTGAAACCAACAATACCAAAGTGCTCGCAGATGGCTTTCGTCCGACGTTGACGGTGCGTTCGCGGGCAAATGCGCCCAGACAGGAAATTCCAGTGAATGACTGGAGTTTTGGCGATTGCAATACGCCGAGCGAAACCCAGATATGCCTACCCGCAGGTTTTCAGCCCGGTAAGCTTTACGAGCTGATTTACCGGGCCAAGGAGCCGACGGTAATGGGTATTGGTTTTGCTATCGCACGGGATGTTGGTGCGTTTTTTCAGCAGACTGAGCATGACGATACAGGTGTGCCCAACCCTGTAGTGCATGGGCCTAAGGTCAAGTCGATTATCACTGGCTCATCACAATCAGGGCGATTCATCCGCAGCATGATAGCGCTGGGGTTCAACCGCAGCGAGGAAGGTCATCGGGTCTATGATGGTGCGATGCCGCATATTGGTGGCGGCCTGATGCCGCTCAACATCCGATTTGCTCAGCCTGGCCGGGCGTGGGGCCAGCAGGTCGATCATGACTACCCTGCTTACGATTTTTCGTTTACCTATGGCCGGGAAACCGATCCGATTACCGGACGCTCGCAGGGTTTGCTGGATCGCTGCAACGATAACAATACTTGCCCTCTGATTTTCCACATGGCAACGGCCCTTGAACTTTGGGAGGGACGCCAGTCGCTTGGCCTTACCGATCCACTCGGCTTGCGCGATGCACCTGAACCGGAAAACGTCCGCACTTTTATTATGGCAAGTACGCAGCATGCACCGCCGTCTTTGCCACTCCCGGCTAATCCACCCTTTGGGCTTTGTCAGGTTCAATCAAATCCAAATCCACACACCTGGACAATGCGCGCAGCGTTCATCAACCTCGTTGGCTGGGTTCGTGATGAGACAACACCGCCCGCTTCGATAAAGCCCTCTGTGGCGGACGGCACACTGGTGCCGGCGGACAGGGTCAGTTTCCCGCTTATCCCCGCGACCAATTATGGCGGCGTCACGCGCCCCGCGCTCCGCTACACCGGTGCCGTCAATAGCCTGCAAGTGCTTGATTTTGGACCTGGCTTTCGTCCCGAAGACAGCTCTGGAATTCTCACAAACGAGCCGCCGAAATCGGGGGTTGGCAGTTACGGCCTCCTGGTACCTCAAGTGGACGCAGACGGAATTGATGTGGGTGGCGTTCGGGATGTGTATCTGGGTGCGCCCATCGGAACTTACACAGGTTGGAACACCTTCAGGCCCGAGTTTTTTGATGGCGGCTTTTGCAACTTCCAAGGCAGCTTCCTCCCGTTTGCCACGACGAAGAAAGAGCGAATCATGGCCGGAGATCCTCGCCTTTCCCTCGAGGAGCGCTACCCCACGAAGGAGGCTTATGTGTCTGCGGTGAGTAACGCTGCAGACTCGCTGGTTGAAGCGCGGATGCTGCTTCCTGAAGACCGTGAGCGGCTTGTAAAGGAGGCGCAGGAGAAAGGTGTGCGTGTAGGGCCTTGAGCATGAGCGCTCGAATTTCTCCAATCGCGCCGGAATTTGAAACTGAGGAACAGGACACCCGCTATGACAAGTGGTTTCGTACGCAGGTCCAAGCCTCAATCAACTAACCGGCGCCTAATATTCCAAACGATCAGGTCATGGCCGAGATGCGGGCGCTTTTAAAGCCGAAGCAGCTCGCAGCCATTGACTTTGATTGAACAATCTCGCGGATCACTGTCCCGCCCTCCCCCAGAACTCTTCGACCGATTGACTGGACAATGCTTTTGGCCGGGTCAGATGAATCTCCAGTGGTATATCCCAGCTTTCGTCCAGCGCTCTGACCAGGCGACCATCAAGAACCTCCTGTTCGGTGAGGCTCTTGGGTAACCACGCTACGCCTTTGCTTTCCAGGGCCATGGACATGAGCACCGCCGCAAGATGGCTGCTGAACAGTGGTTTGAGGTGCAGGTAATCTTCCTTGCCGCGCAGTCGGTGGGCGACGATACGGCCTAGTCCGGATTCGTGGGTGTACGCGAGGTAGGGCAACGCCGCAGGCGAGGTGCCGACGTTGGCGGAGGCGCTTGCAAGCGGAACGAGAACGTCCTCACCCACCTTCTTGCTGACAAACTGATCAGGGGCCAGGAGAGGCGGAACGTCGGGGTGGCGGTGGCAGAGCAGAAACTGCACCTGACCATGTATCAGCATCTGCTCACAAGCAGCCATGCTGTCGGAATGCAGTTGTACGGCCTCGATCGGGGCACCGTTTTCTGCGGTTCTGAGCCACTTGGGAAAGAACGTGAACGACAGAGAATGAGTGGCTGCAAACCGCAACGACCTGGCTGCCACGCCAGCGACTTCTTGAGCCTCACTGCGCATTCTGTACAAGTGCCGGGCAGCTTCCTGAGCACTGGGCAAAATCTGCCTTCCGGCCTCGGTGAGGGTGGCTCCTTGCGGTGTGCGGACAAATAACTCCACCCCCATCCAGTTCTCCAATGAACGAACTCTTCGGCTGAACGCCGGCTGGGTGACATGGCGTGCTTCAGCGGCACGAACAAAGCTGCCGTACTCCGCGAGCGCTGAAAGGTCTTCAAGCCAGACGAGTTCCAAGGGCCATGCCTCCTGTGCATAGGGTGCGGCATTAATAGCATTGGGCGGGTGGCGTCGCAACGCATAACGTGGCGCTCACAAACAACAAGAGGAGCCCGTCATGCGCATCGTAGACATTCGTGAAAAAACTGTTTCTATCGCCTCCCCTATTGCCAACGCCTACATCGACTTTTCGAAAATGACCTGCTCGGTCGTCGCTGTGATTACCGATGTGATTCGCGACGGTAAACCTGTTATCGGCTACGGCTTCAACTCCAATGGTCGCTATGGCCAGGGCGCACTGATGCGTGATCGCTTCCTGGCGCGCATCACGGAAGCTGACCCGGACACCCTTGTCGATCATGAAAACAACAACCTCGATCCGTTCGCCATCTGGAAAACCCTGATGACTAACGAGAAGCCGGGCGGCCACGGCGAGCGCTCGGTTGCAGTGGGCACGATCGACATGGCTGTGTGGGATGCCGTTGCCAAGATTGAAGGCAAACCTTTGTATCGTCTGCTGGCCGACCGCTATCGCGAAGGTGTCGCCGATGACAAGGTCTGGGTCTACGCCGCGGGTGGCTACTACTACCCTGGCAAAGACCAGACCAAGCTCAAGGCAGAAATGCAGAGTTATCTGGATCGGGGCTACGACGTCGTCAAGATGAAGATCGGTGCAGTGCCACTGGATGAGGATATCCGTCGCATCGAAGCGGTGCTTGAAGTGGTTGGGGACGGTCGTCGACTGGCGGTCGATGCCAACGGTCGTTTCGATCTTCAGACCGGAATCGCTTACGCCGAAGCCATCAAGAAGTACAACCTCTTCTGGTACGAAGAGGTTGGCGATCCGCTGGACTATGCATTGCAGGCCGAGCTTGCCAATCACTATGAACTGCCCATGGCTACCGGTGAAAATCTGTTCTCCCACCAGGATGCCCGTAACCTGTTACGCCACGGCGGTATGCGTCCTGATCGCGACTATCTGCAGTTCGACTGCGCTCTGTCCTATGGGCTTGTGGAGTACATGCGCACCCTCAAGGTAATGGAAGAAATGGGTTGGTCTTCCCGCCGCGTAGTTCCACATGGTGGTCACCAGATGTCCCTGAACATCGCAGCCGGCCTGCACTTGGGCGGTAACGAATCTTACCCGGATGTGTTCCAGCCTTTCGGCGGTTTTGCGGACGGGATCAAGGTAGAAAACGGTTATGTCGGCCTGCCGGATATTCCAGGTGTTGGCTTCGAAGCCAAGTCCGCCTTGTACGCAGTCATGCGCGAGTTGGGCGAAGGCTGATCTCCCTAGATCTGCGGCCTCCTTGAGAGAGGCCGCAGCATCAGGCGTCACCTACTGACGCCAAGCCACATGCCCATCACAAAAATAAAATGAGGTGCTTCCGTGGAAATCTCCAAAACCCGCTGGTATAGCCAGCTGTATGTGCAAGTGCTGATCGGCATCGTGATCGGTGCAGCCATCGGTTACTTCGTGCCTGATGTCGGCGCCAAGCTCCAGCCCTTTGCCGATGGTTTCATCAAGCTGATCAAAATGCTGTTGGCACCCATCATTTTCGGTACGGTGGTTGTAGGCATCGCAAAGATGGGCAGTATTAAAGAAGTCGGACGGATCGGTGTTAAAGCGCTGGTCTACTTCGAGATTCTTTCAACCATCGCGCTGGTGATTGGCCTGATTGTGGTCAACATTGTGAAGCCTGGCGCGGGTATGAATATCAACGCCAGTACGCTTGATGGCAGTGCTATCAGCAAGTACAGCCAGGCTGCCAGTGAGCAAGGAGGCACTATCGAGTTCTTTCTCAATATTATCCCGAATACCTTTCTTGGCGCGTTCTCCAATGGCGTGATGCTTCAGGTGATCCTGCTTTCGGTACTGATGGGTATTGCACTGGTGCAAATGGGCGAAACCAGCAAGCCGTTGATCAATACCATTGATTTGTTCCTGCAAGGTCTGTTCAGGATCGTTGCAATGGTCATGCGCCTGGCCCCTCTGGGTGCTGGTGCCGGCATGGCGTTCACGATCGGCAAATACGGAATTGGTACTCTGCTGTCACTCGGGCAGTTGCTGGTCGCCCTCTACGTTACTACCTTGATTTTCATCGTGGTGGTGCTGGGCTCGGTTGCCAGATGGTCGGGCATGCCGCTGATGCAATTCCTCCGCTACTTCAAGGATGAAATTCTCATCACACTGGGCACCTGCTCGACAGAAGCCGTGCTGCCGCGAATGATGGCCAAGCTTGAAAAGCTTGGCTGCAAAAAGTCGGTAGTGGGCATGGTGCTGCCAACGGGATACACCTTCAACGCGGACGGCACCTGTATCTACCTCACAATGGCCGCCATCTTCATCGCTCAGGCGACCAATACGCCACTGACATTTGTAGATCAGATGATTCTACTGGGGGTGTTTCTGCTGACGTCCAAAGGCTCGGCCGGAGTGGCGGGTGCGGGGTTTGTGACGCTGGCTGCAACGCTCACAACCATCCACTCCATTCCTCTGGTAGGTCTTGTATTACTTCTGGGCATTGACCGGTTTTTGAACGAAGCGCGGGCCGTGACCAACCTGATCGGTAACGGCATCGGCACCCTCGCCATTGCCAAGTGGGACAACTCGTTCGATGTCGAGGCCTGCGAGCGTGAAATCGCCGCGATGAAAGATGAAAAAACAGCGAGAAAAGCATTATTGGCGCAAAAGTAACCCTGGGAGCACCTTGGTCATGCCGTTCAAATACGGCATGACGGTTAGGGTTTGCGGCTTTAGAGCTGGACGTTCTTGTTCAAGCTTTCGGGGCTGCCTGCACATAAACCATCCATCACCAGGTTCAACAATCTGGTGATGCGTGAGCGCCATTCACTTTGAGAATCAACTTGCCATATGCCTGCAATGGCGAGAAAAAAGTCATCGGCAGTTACACCGCTACGAATCGTTCCAGCAGCTTCATTGGCCCGCAAAAGCAGCTCGGCGGCCGCCTGAACGGGTGCGTATCCGGACTGCCCTGGAAATTCATAAACAGACGCGGCCTGCCGAATAGCGGTGGCGAGACCCGCCTTAGTCATTGCATATTCAACGAGGTGGTCCATCCACTCCCGAAGGGCCTGCCTGGGGGCGGTAGTAGCGAGCAGTTGTTCCGCCAACGACGCCACTTGCTGCATTTCGAATTGATAAACCTCGAATACCAGTTTCTCTCGAGTAGGAAAATGGCGATAGAACGTTCCCTGCCCTACCCCGGCCTTCTTCGCAATTGCGCTTAGCGCCACAGCAGGATCGCTGGTCAGCTCAACCACTGCGACCTCCAGTATCCGTTCACGGTTCTTCCTGGCGTCAGAACGCATCACCAATTCGTCAGTCATGAGCAAAGATTTTCCTTGATTGGATTGCTAAGCGGACACCTGTCCGGTAATGTCCTTCAAGTGGACAAGTGTCCGCTTAAGCATTATTTCCGGAGTTTACTATGAATGGCACTGGCAATACGATTCTGGTTACTGGCGGCACCTCAGGCATAGGCCTCGGGCTGGCCCTCAGGCTTCAAAAAGCGGGCAACACTGTCATCATCGCGGGACGTCGCAAGGCTCTGCTCGACAAGATTGTGTCAGAACATCCAGGTATCGAGTCGATATTGCTGGACGTCTCCGATACACAATCAATCCAGCGCAGCAGCGAGGCCCTTGCGATCAGCCACCCGCATCTGAACGTTCTCATCAACAACGCAGGCATCATGCAATGGGAGGATCTGACTGATCCGCAATACCTGAGCACAGCCGAAGATATCGTGACAACCAACTTACTCGGCACTATTCGCATGGTGTATGCATTCACGCCACAGCTGATCAAGCAGCCCAGTGCAACGATCGTGAATGTCAGTTCGGCGTTGGCATTCGTTCCGCTGCCCGCGACACCAACCTACAGCGCAACCAAAGCGGCGGTTCATTCGTTCACTCAAAGTCTTCGAGTGCAGCTAGAGGGCTCGCCGATCGAGATTATCGAGCTCGCGCCCCCGGGTGTACGCACCACATTGCTCGGGCAGGAAAATGACGAGCACGCGATGCCTCTGGAAGAGTTTCTGGATCAAATCTTCGACCTGCTCGAGATCTCTCCGACCCCACCAGAACTTATAGTGGAGCGCGCCAAGCCATTGCGCTTCGCCGAAGCAAGCGGTGCCCATGATGAGGTATTGAAAATGCTTGCAGGGTACAAACCACCGGCACAATGATATTAACCACGTGAGTGGCCACTGATGCCATCGCTGTCGGCAAATGCATTTGCTTGCCCAGCGGCTCAGCTCGCCTCTCATGCTGAAACATTGTGCACAGGGGCATGCGGGGTGGCTGTCGACAGTGTTCGAACCAGCGGTGCTGCGCCTAACATGACCGCCACCACGTTCAATCGCTGATGGGTTCTTAATTGTCGGCAGCCTAGTGTGACCGGAAAGTCGGCGGGCCTCGGCCTTTTGTGTAGTGCTGATGGCCGGCATTGGTTTTGCCAACGTGTCGCCAAGCGCAAAGGCGCAATCACGGACCTTATCGAATGGTCGATCGAGTTGTTCCGCAAAGAAAATAGTCAGCGATAAGAGACCTCCGCCAGCCCATTATCCGAATATAAGCGCCGCCATTTCCTACAAACAATTAAGGCCTAAAGGTGCAGACAATAAACAGCCTGGCGCCTAAGATAAATTCATCCACACTGGATACGATCAAATATTTACTGAAATGCGCACGCCTTTAACAACGAAATAATACGCAACAAAAATACTGTTATACATCAAACAGAAACATGCAATCAACTGGCGTGCCTGACAACAAGCTCGCGCTGCCTAACTGCGTCAAAGCCCCACACTAACGCTCATATAAACACATCAAGAATTAAATCTTTAATTAAAGGAACATCATGAAAAAGGTATTAATCAGCGCTGCAATCGCGACCTCCCTGCTGGGCATGTCCATGACCTCTCAAGCCGCGGAAAACTGCCCTACCGTCGCGAAGATCGAGCAGGTCTCACCCGGCGTATACCGGGCGAGCGGTAATGACGGCGAGTGGACCGGCGTGCTGCAAGGCGTTGTAACAAAGAAAATGCCTGTGCAGTCCTTTGACCTGGCCATCACTATTCAAGAGGGCGCGGACGCACCTGAGATGTTGCAACACTGCACCTACAACATTGGTGGGCGCGAGGCGCTGGACATGCGCTTCATCGCTAAAAACAATAAGGATTTCACTGTAAAAACTGCAGGCAGCGCTTGGAAAAAAGAAGATGGACCTTTTGGTCTCATCTACAACGTGTGTGAAAAAACATCCCCTGAAAACTGCAAGTTCACCGTCGTTCAGTAAAACCGAGATAAGCATATCGCTCTTCAGCGGGCCTGCAATGGCCGGCTGAAGAGTCACTCAAGTCAAATCATGCAAATCCTTGCCCAGTGCAGGCATGACCTCGAAATGAGAGAACACCACCTCCAGCCCTCCCCGTTCCGGACTGCAACACATCGGCCCTACGGCATAAGACTCACTCACGGGAAATGGTGCCAGGCGCAGCAGCGGCCAGCGCAGCCCGTCGCTGGAGTGCTGAATACGCATAACGCCCTTGGCTACCGTGACTCGCAGCCAGAGGCCGGATGACGACTCATCAAACGCACCCGTCGCCCAATCCGATTGCCCGCAGGTTAGAACGCTGCCCAGCATCAGGGCTCCGTCGCTGACTTCAACGCCGGTTTTGACCCAGTTGCGCTCGTCAATGCGGACCATCAAGCCCGCCTGATCGTAAAGCGTCTTGAAATCCCCCTGCACATGCACTTGCGCAGTGAAATCGCCCGTCACCGAAACACCCAGAAAATGACCGGTGTCGCGGCAGAAGCCGTAGTGCGTCTGTTGCCAGAAATCGGTTTGCGGATCTGTGGTGACTGTCAGGCGCTCTTCCGCCACGTTCCAGTGTCGGGGTTGGTTCAGCCAGATGCCTTTGTCGAACATGTTGCCTCCAGTGTAGGGTTGTCGAGGGTGATGGAGGCGTTACCTCATCTAACCCATGCAGATGGGCGCGCTTCAATAATAAACATCAACCGACAACACACTATCTGAACACAACCTAAAACCTAACGCATCGCAGCCGCCCCAAAAAATGCCGTTTCCTACGCTTCAGCCCCACACCCTCGTCCTCCGTCACAGCCATATGCTGCGTCAGTGGCTGACGCATGAGGTGCTGACGGTGTTGCATGATCAGCAGAACGTGACGCTGGATAACCCCAGAATGAGCCAGTTGCAGTGGCCGGGCACCTCGCTGAGCGTGCTGCACTGGCGCAGTGAAACCTGGATTCGCTTGCGGGACATGCCGACTGTGGTGACCGAAGCAACACCCCGGCCGAAGCGGGCGCTGTGGCGCAGGGTCTTGAAGCGGATTAGCCACAAGAGTTCTGCGGCCTGACACCGGACAAACAGCGTTGACACCCCGCCCGCCAAAAAACATGATGCATCCACCCTCAAAAACCGGAACGCACTCATGAGCGACAAGAAAAAGCTGTTGCTGACTGGCGCAAGCCGGGGGATTGGTCATGCCACGGTCAAGCATTTCAATGCCGCGGGCTGGGAAGTGTTCACGGCGTCCAGGCAGAACTGGGTCGCTGATTGCCCGTGGGCTGAAGGTCTGCTCAACCACATTCACCTGGACCTGGAAAACATCGACAGCGTCAGCGAGAGCATGGCGGCAATCAAGGACAAGCTCGGCGGACGGCTCGATGCGCTGGTGAACAATGCGGGGGTTTCGCCGAAGACGGCGGAAGGCGGTCGCATGGGCGTTTTGGAGTCTGATTACAGCACCTGGATCAAGGTCTTCAACGTCAACCTGTTCTCCACGGCGCTACTGGCTCGCGGGCTGTTTGACGAGTTGAAAGCGGCCAAGGGCAGCATCATCAATGTCACGTCGATTGCCGGCTCGAAGGTTCACCCTTTTGCAGGCGTTGCCTATGCCACGTCCAAGGCGGCCCTGTCGGCGCTGACCCGGGAAATGGCTTTCGATTTTGGCCCGCACGGGATACGGGTCAATGCCATCGCACCGGGCGAGATCGATACGTCGATCCTGTCACCCGGCACTGCGGAAATTGTCGAGCGGCTGGTGCCGATGCACCGACTGGGCAAGCCCGAGGAAGTCGCTTCGCTGATCTACTTCCTGTGTACGGCTGGCGCGTCCTACGTGAACGGTGCGGAGATTCACGTCAACGGTGGCCAGCACGTCTGACTCAACGGGTGCCGGAAACGCTCTCCGGCACACGCCGCACGCCCAGGCGACTGATCCACACAGACGCCACAATCACCCCGCCGCCGATCAGCAGGCGGGTGAAGTCCTCATGCTGGTTCCAGATCAGCAGATTGATCAACAGCCCCAGCGGCACATGCAGGTTATTCATGACTGCCAGTGTGCCGCCATTGACCATGCACGCGCCTTTATTCCACCAATACATGCCCAGCGCGGTCGAACACAGGCCGAGGAATAGCAGCACGATCCATTGGGTCGGTGCTTCGGGCAGGTGTTGCGGGTTGCCGAACATCAGGAACGCGGGCAATACCACCGCCAGTGCACCCAGGTAGAAATAGCCGAAACGTCGGTAATGCGGCAGATCGCTGGGGTGCCGCGCCACCAGATGTTTGTACAGCACTTGCCCGGCGGCGTAGGTGAAGTTGGCCAGTTGCAGTAGCAGGAAACCGCCGAGGAAGTCGCCGTCCAGACCGTCGTAACGAATCACGCCCGCACCCAGCACAGCGACCATCGCCGCGAGCAAGGCCCAAGGGTTGAAGCGCCGGTTCAGCGCGTCTTCGATCAGCGTCACGTGCAGTGGCGTGAGGATGGTAAACAGCAACACTTCGGGCACGGTCAGCACCCTGAAACTCAGGTACAGGCAGACATACGTCACGCCAAATTGCAGCGCGCCGATCAGCAGCATGCCCCGCATGAATCGCGGTTCAACCTGACGCCAGCGGGTCAGCGGGATGAATACCAGACCGGCGAGCACCACGCGGATCAGCACCGCGAAATAACTGTCGACGTGCCCGGCCAGATAGACACCGATCAGGCTGAACGAAAACGCCTGAATCAGTGTGACGATAAGTAGATAACCCATGCCTGCCCCCATTTTTGAAGGGCGCGACCATAGCGGCTGCGTCACTCACTGTCCACTCGACGGCCGCCGCTTTTTGACGCCAACCCGTCGCCGCGCCCCGCGTTACCCGTCACAAATATGACAGCCGCATTATTGACGCACATGTCGTCGGTTTCGACGAAAATATAGCCCATATCAAGCAACTTTTCCTGAACAAAAGGTCTTATCATCCGGACGCTGCAATATTGACTAAATTCATCCACATTCGTCGTCGCCTGGAGTAACACCATGATATTCAACACAAAAGACTTCGGAGCAGTGGGCGACGGCGTCACTGACGATACGGCCGCCATTCAGGCAACTATTGATGCGGCTGCAGCGGCGGGTGGTGGGGAAGTTGTGCTGGCAGCCGGGACCTACATTGTCTCCGGTGGCGAGGAACCTTCCGACGGCTGCCTGATGCTCAAAAGCAACGTGACCCTGTCGGGCGCGGGCATGGGCGAGACAGTCATCAAGCTTGCGGATGGCTCGGACACAAAGGTCACCGGCATCGTGCGTTCCGCCTACGGCGAAGAGACCCACGACTTCGGCATGAAAAATCTGACACTGGACGGTAACCGTGACGCCACCACCGGCAAGGTGGACGGCTGGTTCAACGGTTACATTCCAGGCTCTGACGGCAAGGATTCGAACGTTACGCTCGACAGCGTCGAGATCAAGGACTGCTCGGGCTACGGCTTCGACCCGCACGAGCAGACCGTCAACATGGTCATCAAAAACAGCGTGTCGCATGGCAACGGCCTGGACGGCTTCGTGGCCGATTACCTGAGCGACAGCGTGTTTGAAAACAACGTTGCGTATAACAACGATCGTCACGGCTTCAACGTGGTGACCAGCACTCACGATTTCACCCTGAGCAACAACGTTGCCTACGGCAATGGCAGCACCGGCATCGTGGTGCAGCGCGGCAGTGAAAACATCCCCTCGCCTGCCAATATCACCATCACCGGCGGCGCGGTCTATGGCAACGGTGCTGAAGGCGTGCTGATCAAGCTGTCCAGTCAGGTCTCTGTCAGTGGCCTGGACATTCACGACAACGGCAATGCCGGTGTGCGCATCTACGGCAGTTCCGGGGTGGATGTGTTTGATAACACCCTGAGCAACAACTCCCTCGGCGCCCCGGTGCCGGAGATTATCATCCAGTCTTACGACGACACCTCGGGTGTTTCCGGCAAGTATTTCAACGGCAGCGACAACCTGATCCGTGGCAACACGATCACCGGCAGCGACAACTCCACCTACGGCGTTGCCGAGCGCAACGAAGACGGCACCGATCGCAACAGCATCGTCGGCAACACCATCAGCCACACCAGCAAGGGGCTGACCCTGGTGTATGGCGATGGCAGCTTTGCGGGCGATGCGTTCCCGCTGGTGACCGTCAATGGCACCGAGGCCAACGACGTCATCAACGGTGGCGCGGCCCACGAAATGATCTTCGGCCTGGCGGGCAAGGACACCTTGAACGGCGGTGCGGGTGACGACATCCTGATTGGCGGTGCGGGGGCCGACAAGCTCACCGGCGGCGCGGGTGCCGATACTTTTCGCTTCGATCAACTGACCGACAGCTATCGTACGGCGACCACCAGCGCCACCGATCTGGTCACTGACTTCGACGTCAGCCAGGACCGCATCGACCTTTCAAACCTGGGCTTCAGCGGGCTGGGCAGCGGCAAGGGCGGCACGCTGAATATCAGCTATAACGCCACACTTGATCGCACTTACGTCAAATCACTCGACGCCGATGCCAGCGGCAACCGGTTCGAACTGGGCCTGAGCGGCAACCTGAAAGACACGCTCAATGCCAGTCATTTCATCTTCCAGCGGGTCATCGAAGGCGCTGCGGGCGGCGATACGCTGACCGGCACTGACGGCAATGACGTGATCAACGGTAACGCCGGTACGGACCGTATCGATGGCGGCGCGGGCGCAGACACGATCACCGGTGGAGCCGATGCCGACACCCTGACCGGTGGGGCGGGCGCGGACCTGTTCATCTACAACTCGCGCCTGGACAGCTACCGCAATTACACCGCCAGCGGCACCAAGCAGAGCGACACGATCACCGACTTCAACCCGGCCGAAGACCGCATCGACCTGTCCAGCATCGGCCTGCGCGGCCTGGGCGATGGCAGCGCCAACACCATTTACCTGTCCGTCAATGCCGACGGCAGCAAGACCTACATCAAGACCGATGCGGTCGACAGCACAGGCAATCGCTTCGAGATCGCCTTGCAAGGCAATCTGGCCGACAAACTGAGCGCGTCCAACTTCATCTTCTCTACAGCCTCAGCCGCCAATCAGGCGCCAGTGCTCAATACGCCGCTGATGGACCAGAACGTCACCGAGCTGAAAGCGTTCTCCTACGCAGTACAGCCGGGCAGCTTCAGCGACCCGGACAGCAACACGCTGACCTACAGCGCGACCCTGGCCGATAACAGCGCCCTGCCCGAATGGTTGAAGTTCGACAGCAAGACTCTGACCTTCAGCGGCACACCGGGCGGCACGGCATCGGGGCTTTATTCGGTATTGCTGACCGCGAGCGACGCCACCGGCGCGTCGGTCGCCGACAGTTTTGCCATCAATGTGGGCAACGTCACGCCGGGGACCCTCACTGGCACCGAGAACGCCGAGGCGCTGTATGGCACCGAAGGCAACGACACGATTCTGGGCCTGGGCGGTGACGACACGCTGCGCGGCGATACCGGCGCCGACATCATTAACGGTGGCGCAGGACGCGACGCCCTGTACGGAGGAGCCGATGCCGACACGTTCGTCTACAGCGCACTCACCGATAGCTACCGCGATTACGACGCTGGCGGGCTGACCGCCACCGACACGATCTATGACTTCACCCCCGGCCAGGACAAAATAGACGTTTCTGCTTTGGGTTTCCTGGGGCTGGGCAACGGCGAAGATCACACGCTGTACATGACCCTCAACGAAACGGGCGACAAGACTTACATCAAGTCCGCCACGGCGGATGCCGACGGCAATCGCTTCGAAATCGCCCTGAGCGGCAACCTGATCGACACCCTGACCGATGCGGACTTTGTGTTCGGCCAGCGCGAGGCGCAGGAGATTCTCTATCTGCCGACGCTGGGCCAGTCCAACGCGCGCCTGCTGCGCATGACCGAAGACGACAACCAGTCCGGCACCTCGGAAATGGTCAAGGACCTGACCCGCTACACCGATTATGACGTGCGTAGCCAGTTCACCGACGCCAACGGTGATGGCATCGACCTGGCCGTAGGCGGCAGCACCGTGGTCGGCTACTCGACCGGCACGCAGGAAGAACAGCGTGTTTCGTGGTGGCTGGTGGATACCGATCAGCCAGGCCCTGCGCTGCTGCGTGCGACCGAACTGCTCAAATCGCAACTGGCGTCGCTGACGGCTATCGATAAAGTGACCACCGGGATTATCTGGGGTCAGGGTGAAGAAGCCGCGCAGGAAATAGCCCGCGCCACGGACAAGCAGGCTGCAGCCGACCTGTACAAAGCCTCGACCCTGAAGGTGTTCGATTACCTGCACGCGCAGATCGGCGACTTCACCGTGTACATGGCCGAAACCGGCCACTATCAGACCGAAGCGGCCAAGGCGCGCGGCTACACCGAAGAAAAGATCAACGCTATTGTCGAGGGTGCCGGATACGTCAGAAACGCTCAGGAAGCCATCGCCAATGAGCGTGCCGACGTCAAGCTGGCAGTTGACTACACCGACCTGCCTTTGCGTTACGAGGTCAACCCGCTGGTCTACCCCGATGACGTCTGGCACTTGCACGAAGAGTCCGCCGAAATCGTCGGTCAGCGCCTGGCCGACTTCATTGCCGATGACTTGGGCTTTCGTGGCGATGCCAGCGACAACAACGACCCGGCCGCCATTTTCGAGGGTGGCCAGAACGAAGGCGGCAACATCTTCGGCACCAGTGACGACGACACTTTGGTGGGCAGCGCCGGCAATGACGTGCTGGATGGCGATCAGGGCGCAGATGACATGACCGGCGGGGACGGCAACGACATCTATGTAGTCGATAACGCACTCGATACCGTCACCGAGAGCAATGATTCGCCATCGCAGGTTGATACCGTGGTGTCTTCCGTCAGTTGGCAGTTGGGGACGAACGTGGAAAACCTGCTGCTTACCGGCGTATCTGCCATCAACGGCACCGGAAATGCGCTGAAAAACGTCATCACCGGCAATGCCAGCAACAATATTCTCGACGGCGTAGCGGGTGCCGACCTGCTGACCGGCGGCGACGGATCGGACAGTTATTACGTTGACGATGCAGCCGACCGAGTGGTCGAGACCAATGCAGATCAACAAGTGGGCGGCATCGACACGGTGTACAGCTCGCTGGCCAGCTACACGCTGGGGGCCAACCTGGAAAACATCGTCATCAACGGCACAGGGGCGGCGAACGCAACTGGTAACGCCCTTGATAACCTGATCTACGCAGGCGCTGGCGACAACGTCATGGACGGTCGTGACGGCAATGACACGGTGTCTTATCTGTTTGCCACGGCAGGCGTTACGGTTGCGCTGAACACCAGCGCTCAACAGGCCACCGGCGGTTCGGGCCTCGACACGCTCAAGGGTACAGAGAACCTGACCGGCAGCCAGTTTGCCGACACGTTGACCGGCAACAAAAACGCCAACGTCCTGAACGGCGGCAGTGGCAACGACACCTTGTCCGGTGGCGCGGGTGATGACGTGCTGATCGGCGGGTCAGGCGCTGATACGCTGATTGGCGGCACCGGTGCTGACCGCTACGTGTTCAACAACAGCAACGAGACAGGTCTGGGTGGCCTGCGCGATATCATCAACGGCTTCAAGGCAGCCGAAGGCGACAAGCTGGACTTCACAGGCTTCGATGCCCGACCGCTGACCGATGCCCACGATGCGTTCGTGTTCATCGGCAACGCGGCGTTCAGCGCCAACAACACCGGCGAGCTTCGCTTTGCCGATGGGGTGCTGTACGGCAATCTCGATGACAACATCGGCGCGGACTTTGAAATCCAGCTGACCGGCGTGCAGAGTCTGCAAGCGGCAGACATCATCGTCTGATTGCGCCCAGCGTATTGCACAAGTCCTGAGAGCTCGGAATGCCGAGTTTTCAGGCTTCTGCGCGAAGGGCGTGGGAGCGAAGCGGCGACGCTTCACCTGTTCGCGAAGACGGTGTTTCAGCCGATGCATTTTCGGCGATCATACCAGCCCTTTCGCGAACAAGTTCGCTCCCACGGTCTCCGGCCAGAATTGCGTACAACGCAACGGCAACGCCGTTATAAAATCGATTTATCGATTAAAGACTTCAACACCCTCGCTCAACCCATCCATAAATTTGTTTTATCCATAAGAGCGCTCTACTCTCAGGCTGGCTGGCAGGTGAGCCTGATTCGCAACTTGATGATGCTGCGATTGAACGTGGATGAAGCGTCGATACTCTGACCTGCGCCAACCTGCACACGCCGGGTTCGCGGCGCCTCTGGCCCGTTGACGAACACCACCGAACATTTGGCGTCTACATCCCCATAGTTGCTGACGGTGATTGAACCAATGTTGTGATAGACGTCGTGCGTCACATAATCAATCTTCACACCCTGATACTGCTTTTCCACCTCGATGGGGTACGCGAAAGCCGGCACAGGCAACATGACCAGCAGTACATAGCACAGTCGATTCATTCGGCGATCTCCAAAGCGGGATTGTCAGAGTAGAACAAATAGCCAGCACATTAAGAGGAATTACAGCATGAAAGCGCCCCGCGTGACTCTCGACCAGTGGCGCACATTGCAAGCCGTAGTTGACCACGGTGGCTTTGCTCAGGCCGCCGAGGCGCTGCACCGGTCGCAGTCATCAGTGAGTTACACCGTGGCACGCATGCAGGAACAACTCGGCGTGCCATTGTTACGCATCGACGGACGCAAGGCTGTGCTGACCGAGGCCGGTGGTGTACTGCTGCGCCGCTCACGGCAACTGGTCAAACAGGCCAGCCAACTGGAAGACCTCGCCCACCATATGGAACAGGGCTGGGAGGCAGAAGTGCGGCTGGTGATTGATGCGGCCTATCCTTCGGCACGCCTGGTCAGGGCGTTGACCGCGTTCATGCCGCAAAGCCGCGGCTGCCGGGTGCGGTTGCGTGAAGAGGTGCTTTCGGGTGTCGAGGAGGTACTGCTCGAAGGCGTGGCGGACCTGGCCATCAGCGGCTACAGCATTGCCGGTCATCTGGGTACCGAGATGAGCTCCGTCGAGTTCGTCGCCGTCGCTCATCCGGACCACGCCCTGCACCAGGCCAATCGCGAATTGACCTTTCAGGATCTGGAAAGCCAGTTGCAGGTGGTGATTCGCGATTCAGGCAGACAGCAACCGCGGGATTTCGGCTGGCTGGGCGCAGAGCAGCGCTGGACGGTCGGCAGCCTCGGTACAGCCGCCACCTTCGTCAGCAACGGTCTGGGTTTCGCCTGGCTGCCTCGCCACATGATCGAACGTGAACTGCGCGAGGGGCTGCTCAAGCCGCTGCGCCTGGACAAGGGCGGCAGCCGCAACCCGACCTTCTATCTTTACTCCAGCAAGGACAGGTCGCTGGGCCCGGCCACGCAGATTCTGATCGACCTGATCCGCACGTTCGACACCGCACCACTGACCACCGCACTCATCGCTCCCCAACACGCCTGACAGGAGTAGGCACATGGCTTTTTTCGAACACGACGACTGCTCGCTGCACTACGAAGAGTATGGCCGGGGCGAACCCGTCCTGTTGCTGCATGGCCTGGGTTCGAGCTGTCAGGACTGGGAATATCAGATCCCGGCACTGGCCAGGCAATACCGCGTCATCGTCATGGACATGCGTGGCCATGGTCGCTCGGACAAACCCTACGGGCGCTACAGCATTCAGGCCATGAGCAATGACGTGGAGGCGTTGATCGAACACCTTCATCTGGGTCCGGTACACCTGATCGGCCTGTCGATGGGCGGGATGATCGGCTTTCAGTTGGCGGTCGATCAACCGCACCTGCTCAAGAGCCTGTGCATCGTCAACAGCGCGCCACAGGTCAAGGTCAGAAGCGCAGGCGACCTTTGGCAATTAGCCAGACGCTGGACCCTGTCACGCATCGTCAGCATGCAGACCCTGGGCGAGGCGCTGGGCAAGCTGTTGTTTCCAAAGCCGGAACAGGCCGACCTGCGGCGCAAGATGGCCGAGCGTTGGGGCAAGAATGACAAGCGCGCCTATCTGGCCAGTTTCGATGCCATTGTCGGCTGGGGCGTGGAAAACAAACTGGGGCGCATTACCTGCCCGACGCTGGTCATCGCGGCCGAACACGATTACACACCGGTCTCGCTCAAGGAGGCTTACGTCAAACGCCTGCCCAATGCGCGGCTGGTAGTCATCAACGACTCCCGGCATGCCACTCCACTGGACCAGCCCGAGCAATTCAATCGCACGCTGCTGGAATTCATGGCCAGCATCGGAGTCTGAAAACCTTGTGCAGCCCATAGGTGCGCTGGCTGATGGCATGAAGCCGCGCAAACCCTCTAACACGCTGGGCAAAAAGCGCCAAACGTGGTTACCTTGCCGGTCACAGTCGATATCTCTTACCGAAGGACCTGTTGCCACATGCTGAAAAAAATCGCCCTCACCGCCTGCTCCGTATTGTTCGCTGCCAACCTGATGGCTGCCCCGGATAAAGCCACGCACGTGGTACTCGATACCAGCTTCGGCCAGATTGAAATCGAGCTTGCGGACGCCAAGGCACCGGTCAGCACCCAGAACTTTCTGGGTTACGTCGACAGCGGCTTCTACAGCAACACCATTTTTCACCGTGTGATTCCGGGCTTCATGGTGCAAGGTGGCGGTTTTACCAAGCAGTTGGTTCAGAAGCCGACCAAGGACCCGATCAAGAACGAAGCACAGAATGGTCTGCACAACGTGCGTGGCACCATTGCCATGGCCCGTACTTCGGACGTTAACTCGGCCACCAGTCAATTCTTCATCAACACCAACGACAATGCCATGCTCGACAACGGCACACGTGACTTCGGTTACGCGGTGTTCGGTAAAGTCGTCAAGGGTATGGACGTGGTCGACAACATCGTCAACGCCCGCACCATTACTCAGAAAGGCATGGAAAACGTGCCAATCGACCCGATCCTGATCAAGTCCGCCAAACGCGTCGACTAAGCAGGAAACCTGCACCGCATGAAGCCTTCGGGCTTTGTGCGGTCTGGACGGGAGAGCCTCCACTTATCAAGGAGAACCCACGTCGCGTGGGTGTGATAGCCAATGCTTTATCGTCGTTTTGAAAAACTGATCGATATCTTCAAAGACGCCCCTACCCCTGCCCCGCCCAACACCGTCTTCGCGTTTTACATGTATTACCTGCGTCAGGTATGGCCGACGTTTCTCGCTCTTCTGGTCGTGGGCCTGATCGGTGCGCTGATCGAGGTGTCGCTGTTCAACTACCTGAGCCGCATTATCGACCTGGCGCAAACCACGCCGCCCAAGGATTTTTTCAGCGTGCATGGCCCGGAACTGATCTGGATGGTGGTGGTGGCCCTGCTGCTGCGCCCGATCTTCGTCGGCCTGCACGACCTGCTGGTGCACCAGACCATCAGCCCCGGCATGACCAACCTGATTCGTTGGCAAAATCACAGCTACGTGCTCAAACAGAGCGTCAACTTCTTCCAGAACGATTTCGCCGGGCGTATTGCCCAACGCATCATGCAGACCGGCAACTCTCTGCGCGACTCGGCAGTGCAGTCGGTAGACGCGCTGTGGCATGTACTGATCTACGCGATCAGCGCCATGGTACTGTTCGCCGAGGCCGACTGGCGCCTGATGATCCCGCTGGGCACCTGGATCGTGGCGTTCATACTCTCGCTGATGTACTTCGTCCCGAGGGTCAAGCAACGCTCGGTGGAGTCGTCCGATGCGCGCTCCAGACTCATGGGCCGGATAGTCGACGGCTACACCAACATCACCACATTAAAACTGTTCGCGCACACCAATCATGAGCAGCAATATGCGCGTGAAGCGATGCGTGACCAGACCGAGAAAAGCCAGTTGGCTGGCCGTGTCGTCACGTCGATGGACACCACCATCACCACCATGAACGGCGTGCTGATTGTCACCACCACCGGGCTCGCCCTGTGGTTGTGGACCCAGTCGATGATCTCGGTGGGTGCCATCGCGCTGGCCACAGGCCTGGTGATTCGTATCGTCAATATGTCCGGCTGGATCATGTGGGTGGTCAATGGCATTTTCGAGAACATCGGCACCGTGCAGGACGGCCTGGAGAGCATCTCGCAGCCTGTCACAGTGAATGACCAGCCCGGCGCCCTGCCGCTGAAGATCGAAAACGGCGGCGTCCGGTTCGATGGCGTTGATTTCCATTACGGCAATGGCAACGGGATCATTCATAACCTCAATCTGGACATCAAACCGGGCGAGAAAATAGGTTTGATCGGGCCTTCAGGCGCAGGCAAATCGACGCTGGTGAACCTGCTGCTGCGCATGTATGACGTTCAAGGCGGCAGGATCCTGATCGACGGTCAGGATATTTCTGAAATCACCCAGGAAAGCCTGCGTGCGCAGATCGGCATGATCACCCAGGACACGTCGCTGCTGCACCGTTCCATTCGCGAAAACCTGCTGTATGGCAATCCTGACGCCACTGACGAACAGCTCTGGGAATCGATCCGCAAGGCCCGTGCCGAAGAGTTCATCCCGCAGTTGTCGGACTCCGAAGGCCGTACCGGTTTTGATGCCCATGTGGGAGAGCGCGGCGTCAAGCTGTCCGGCGGTCAGCGCCAGCGAATCGCGATCACCCGTGTATTGCTCAAGGACGCGCCGATCCTGATCATGGATGAAGCCACCTCGGCACTTGACTCGGAAGTTGAGGCAGCCATTCAGGAAAGCCTGGAAACCTTGATGCAGGGCAAGACCGTCATCGCCATCGCGCACCGCTTGTCGACCATCGCCCGTATGGATCGTCTGGTGGTACTGGAAAAAGGCCAGATCGCCGAAACCGGCACCCACGCCGAACTGCTGGCCCGCGGCGGGCTGTATGCGCGGTTGTGGCAGCATCAGACGGGTGGGTTTGTAGGGGTGGATTGAAGATGGGCCTCTTCGCGAGCAAGCTCGCTCCCACAGGATCTTCAGAGGCCAGTGATCTACCCGCTGCCATGTATACCCATGACTATCGTGCCAATGCTCCGCGTTGGCATGCATTTCGTGACGCTCCGCGTCACAAGTCTCGCGCCGATGCTCCACGTGCGAAGGCCTATCCTCCGCTACTCCAACTGCCGATACGGCAACGCACTCCTCGCCTCATCGGCATAGGCCAGTACGCCGACGCGTTCCTGCTCGAGAAACTCGCTCACTGCGTCTTTCAGCCCAGGATGCATCAGGTAATGCCAAGACCGGGTGATCTGCGGTTCGAAGCCGCGAATCAATTTATGCTCACCCTGAGCGCCTGCATCGAATCGTTGCAGGCCGTGGGCGATGGCGTAGTCCATACCCTGATAGAAACAGGTCTCGAAATGCAGTCGGTCAAACTCGGCCAGACAGCCCCAGTAGCGCCCGTAGAAACTGTCGTCGCCGATCAGGCTGAACGCCATCGCCACAGGCCGTGAGCCCTGCAAGGCGATGACCACGCGAATCGATTCGGGCATGCGCTCGGCCAGCAGGCTGAAGAATTCGCGTGTCAGGTATGGCGCCTGTCCGCGAATTTCGTAGGTATTGGAATAGCAGGCATAGACGAAGTCCCACAGCACTTCGCTCATCTGCGCGCCTTCAAGCCATTCAAACTCGATGCCCTGCCCGGCTACCTGTTCACGCTCCTTGCGCATCTGCTTGCGCTTGCGCGAACTCAATGCGTCCAGAAAGTCCTGAAAGTCGCGGTAGCCCCGGTTATGCCAATGAAACTGACAACCAAAGCGCTGCAGCCAGCCCGGTTGCGACTCAAGCAAGGCATCGGCAGCCGGGTCGGTGAAGTTCACATGGGCGCTCGACAGCCCCTCACTCTGCAGATAGGCCGGCAGCTCGCTGAGTAGCTCCATGCCGCCTTGAGGCGTTGCACTCAGAATGCGTGAGCCGCCGACCGGGCTGAACGGCACCGCGACCAACAGTTTGGGGTAATAGGCGATTCCAGCGCGGCGGCAAGCATCTGCCCAGGCGTGATCGAACACGTATTCGCCGTACGAGTGCCACTTCCGGTAGGCCGGCAATGCCGCAACCAGTTGATCGTTTTCGTAGTGCAGCACATGTTCGGCACGCCAACCGGAGCGTGGCCCGAGGCTGCCGCTGTCTTCCAGCGCGCTGAGAAAGGCATGCCGCAGGAACGGCTGATTGCCCGGCACCAGTGCGTCCCATTGAGCAGGGGCAACGGTGCTTAGGTTGTCGATAACGTGAACGGGCATGCAGATTCCCCGGATTGTCAGGCGTTATGGAGAGTATCTCTTATTGAGGCCCTGCGTTCACAGCGTCCGAAAGCTGTATGGAAAGTTTGATCGCACACGCCTTGATCGCACGCATGCGTTCCTTGGTGATCTGTTTTACCCGGTCAAGGTATTGTTGATCGGATTGCATGTCCGGCGACAGCTCATCCAGAACGGCGAGACGCTCAGCAAAAGGGCGCTTTACCGGCTCAAACTCGTGGGCGTAGCGGGTTTCCAGATAATCCATCCAAAACTCCCTGGCAATCAGTGATTCGAAAAACGCAGGAGTACTTTCACGCGCAATTATCTCGCGGTAGGCGGAATCCAGATCGGCGTCACTCACCCCCGCCAGAGTCCTGAACAGCATGGATCTGGACCGGCTGGCCAATCCAAGCCGTACCTGCAAACCCGTTCGATAGGCCAGTCGTACTTCGGCTTCATCTACCGTTTTATTGCTTGTCATCCGAAGAGCAATATCGCGACGGGCAATTTTTTCCACCTCATCGAGACGGTCGAGACTGCGGGTCATCTTGAACAGCTCCAGTGGCCGTGCGGCTTCCGGCGTGGATGACGTAATCGCGAACACCCCAACGCGAACTTCCATGTCCCCGAATACTAACGCCAGACCATCGCCACAGGTTTGAGGATGGGCGGCAAGATCAAACAATTGCCGACGCAGCTCCCCATTTTCAGCAGCCGCTTCCATCATCGTCCAGACCCGTGTCGTGAGCGCTTTACGATCATTGAAAAAGTCTGCTGAAGTGGTCAGGTCGCTCAGCACCTGAAAAAAATCCGTAGAACCGGAACAGTCCTGCACGTTATGCCAAAGCTCTGTCCGTGCAGCCAGTTGCTCACCACTCGCACCGCCAAGCCAGGTCTTAAGGGCAGGCGTTTCCTGATGCAACAAGCGGTTATGGCTGATCCCCAAACGTGACTGATACCTTTGCTCACGCAGCACTCTGATCCGTTCATGCGTCTGCACACTCAGCGGATTACCATTCAAATGTATATTCAGACGATTATCGCTGAGGGAGCGATCAATAAGGGCGAGCGCCTGGGTAGTTATGTCCGAGATATGGTTGTCACGAAGGTCGAGAAGCATCAGATCAGAACTGCGCCAGTTCCACTCTGGCACCCTTTCAATACCTGTAGATCGTAAAAAAAGCATGCGCAGTGCGTTGAGCGGACTCAGCCGCGTGCTCCGCCCAAGCGAGCAAAAACTGAGGTCCAGAACTTCCAGTCGGCTCAGATTGCGCAAACCGGCGTTGCACTGGTCGGTCCAGACCAGCGGGTTGTGTCTGAGTGACAACTCTCTGAGTTGAGTCATCCGCCCTATCGACTCTGGCAGGGATTGCAGCGCATTGAAATCCAGGCTCAATGAATGCAGGTTGCTGAAATGCTTAAGTAATACATCAGCCTGTGAATGGGTAAGCCGCATGTTTCGAGCGTTTAAAACCGCCACATGACTGAAGTCAGCCAATACCTGCGGCATGTTTCCTATGCGTAGACCCTCCAGATCAAGCGAATACCCCAAAAACTCACCCTGATAGTTTCTGCAGTGAGCGCTCAGGCGCCTCCAGCAGTTGCGAATTCGCAACGCCGCGATTGCCCTCGGTCTAAGCATTGACGAGGGCTCAGCTTGCAGTACCCAACTGTCCAGGCTGGTTTGCAAAGTGCTCAGTTCCTGAGCGAGGCCTTGCAGCCTTTGTCGAACAAAGTTCGTCAATTGCGAGGCAGAACCTGTGTGCTCTGCACGCAGCGCCTGAAGAAACGTCGTAACCTGCTCTTCGGAAAAATCCGGATACAGGCTTTTTACCGCAAGCTCCGGCGAGTGGCTGGGCGCACCAATGCCGAGCCTGCGGAAGAGGCCACGCAAACGTCCACTCAGGGGATACCCCACACGGCCATCGTGCAGTCGTTGCGGCCATTTGATGCCCGGCTTGATCGGCTGCAACTGCAGGATTTCCGCTATCCGCTCGCGTCTGTCAGAGGCGATACGACACAAAAGACTGCGCAGGTGCTGCTCATCCGCATTCACTGGCAACTCGATGTTGACACGCACCTCATCAGGAAGCGCGTTGAGCAGAGCACTGAAAAAGCTCTGACCGGCCTCACCTATAGACTCACCCAACTGATTGAAGGGCTGAAATACCTCTTCGGTTCGGATCAGAACCCGATGCACGACAGTCGCCTGGTCACTTTCAAGGCTCGCGATCTCATCGCCCTCCAGCGTGTCTTTGAGCAGATCGATTGAAACGTCGCCACGCCAGCCCGGCGTGTACGGCAACATGCCAAGCGCAGCCGCACAGGTGTCCGGATTGCCCGACGAGCGTCGGTAGAAGCCTTCGATGGCCCTGTTTATCCGCAGTTGCTGCTGATACTCACGAGCATGCTCGGCAAGCTCAAGAGGGATGCGTTTTTCCGAGGTCATCCGTGCGGTGTCTGCATCGCTCGCCATCTCGATGAGTTCCAAAGCGATGCTGTCCGGCACACTGCTGAAATCGCGTTGAATCAGCTTGACCAGCGGCTCACTGCTGCGGTTGTGCAGGGCATAAACCTCGTCAAGCAACGGCCCCATGTGAAGTTGCGCACAGTCGGCCAGATAACGTTTGAAACCTTGAACCTGCGAAGTTTTATCTGCACCGCTGGTTCCCGTCAGATGACTGACTTCATCGGGTGTCAGCCCTTCCAGCAATTGGCCGAGCGCCTGCGTGAGGTCTTCTGTCGCGCCCACGACACTGGATGAAAATGTCATATGCGCCCCCACGTTCCAGGCGTCGAGCATGGTTCCGTCTGCGTCTAACACTAACAACCCTCGGCTCTTGTGCCAGCGCGGCGACGACACCAGCAGCTTCATCCATGGCTCGATATGAGTGACAGGCACTGGCGAAGACTCTTCTGCCTTGAGGGCTTCTATGCAGGCTTGCAAGCCCCGCTCGATTTCCATGCGCTGGATGGCATCTCTCAGCAGAGCCGGAAGCGGGTGACTTTCGACATGTATCTGACGCAACAAAGCCTCGTTGCTGCCCGTAATGCTCAAGACCCGCGAGATCTCTTCTTCGGTGAACGCATTACACGTCACATTAAGCCGCCTGAATGCCGTGACTTCATCCCAGCCCATGGGGGTTTCCCACTCGTGACGCCAGGCACCGGCCCCGTTGTGTTCAAGCTTAGGCGAGTAGGCGTGCTGATCCTGCGGGTGCCTGATACGCCAGTTTTTTCCGGTTGCGTCTGCTTCAACGCGGTACAGCTTGCCGCTCATTGGCAGCCACGTCTTGCTGTCGAATTCGTAAAGCCCAAGCGGATTGGCACGCAAACCGTCAGGCAACGTAATCGTATCCGCATAACCGTCAACAGTTGGCTTTCCAAGACGAACCGATCCATCCACCCTCTTCTGCACCAGGCTTTCGATAAACATCGACGGTTCCAGCCGATTGAGCGCGCCAATGGCGCTGCCCACTACCACTGTCTGAGCGACGTTTTCCGCGATGTTGTAAACATGTTGCATGGCCTCTTCCACTTCCCCGTGCGTCCAGTCTTCGTAGGCAACGAACGCTTCGCGGACAAGCTGATAGAGAGCAACCACGGCCATGACTTCACCCAGCACAGGCACAAAGAGCCCGGCCGCATTGAGTATGTCCATGCCACTGTTTTTCAGGTTGTCGAGCAGCGCATCCCTGGCTAGCTGATCAGCCTGCGCAGACGGCACCGCTATGGTCCGTGAATCGCCGTAGGTTTTGGCCAGCAGGTGGTCGTAAAGCAACTCGAACGGGGGCTTCGAAAATGGCTGCGCCTGCAACACCAGGTCGGCATTGACGTCCAGCGTGTGCTCCTGGACCGGGTAGAGCCGCGATTTCAGCTTCGCAAAGAATTCCGGACTTTGGTCAAGCCTGACGAAGCGGCTGAAATAGCGCCTGTAACTGTCACTGTCGAGCGCTGCCACGAGGCTGTCGTTGAAGGCCCTGAGTGACGCGAACTGTTTGAGCGGGTGTGACGGCTCTGAAGGCATATAGACAAGACAAGGCCCACTGTCAGGGTCAGCAATCTCCTGCTGAATCAGCAAAGCCCCGTGCAACAGGCAGCCCGAAAAAGCGTAGGTATCGAGCATATGCAACTGACAATAGCGCAACCCCCTGCCCCCCCATTGCGCATGGACGTCGGGCTTCACTACGCTCAACAGCATCTGGTAAGCGGCTTCGCTGACATCACCCTTCATCATGGCAATGTGCGCAAGCACCTCGACAGCATCGCGCTCACCGTCGATAAAAACAGCAGCAACCGCTTTCGCAGCGTCTGGCGTGGAAGGTTTGAATACACTGTCCAGATGCGTCTGATACTGGCCACCAAGATCCAGTTCATGACAAAAATCAGCGAATTGCTCAAGGTCGATATCAAGACGGTCCTTGTATTCCACCTTGTACCTGCGCTGAGCACTGTCGATCAGCCAGTAACGCAGGCCTCCAGTACGAAGTATTGCCGAGTACGGATCGAAGCGGCTTCGGTTACTGGAGGCGAAGTTCTGCAAGGCGGCCTGCAACAGCGTCTGTTCAAGAGGATTCGGCCTCCAGGAACTGTCGTAACGCCAGGTCATCAGCTGAAAGGCTTCGACATCCAATGGAAGTTCGAAGCGTTCGAAAAACGCTTGCGTCAGCAGAGGCGCTGCGAATGCTTGTGCTGATAAAAGGCGATTGCGAACGGGCCCAAGCGCATGGGTGGAACGCAGGGTTTTCTGATGACTGGCGTGCAGTGCCTGGCGCAAGGTCGCCGGTGCGTTCAAATACCAGTCAGGCAGGTTGCCTCTGATAAATCCGGCATTTGGATGCTCCACGTCGAATGGCGCAGAGTCGAGTTGTCGTGAGGCAGACAGGGAACCAGGCGAGACTGGCGTTTCAGGCGTGGTGTAGGCGTTGAACATGATCGATACCCGTGATGGCTTCGGAAAAAGCCAACACGATAAAGATCCGCCGGGGTGCAGGTGACATAACGGGATATGACAGGCAGCGTCTGATATCCAGACGCTGCCCATAAAGCGCTATCAGCGCTTGCGCAGAATCACGCTGCCAATCGAGTAACCGGCACCGAACGAGCTGAGCACGGCGAGCGCGCCCTTGGCCAAGTCATCCTGATAGGTATGAAACGCAATGACCGAGCCTGCCGAGCTGGTATTGCCATAAGTGTCGAGAATCACCGGCGCTTCCTCGACCGTGGCATCGCGACCCAGCAGTTTCTTGACGATCAACTGGTTCATGCTCAGGTTGGCCTGATGCAGCCAGAAGCGTTTGACGTCAGTGATGTTGATGTCGTTGTCCTGCAAATGCGCAGCGACCAGCTCGGCGACCATCGGGCAGACCTCGCGGAACACCTTGCGGCCTTCCTGCACGAACAGCTTGTCCGGCGCATTCTGGCCCTCGTCCGAGGTACGGTTGAGGAAACCGAAATTGTTGCGGATGTTGTTGGAGAATTTGGTCAGCAAACGGGTGCTGACGATATCGAACTGGTAAGGCGAGGTGGCGAGGTCTGCACGCTCGACCACAACGGCTGTGGCCCCGTCGCCGAAGATGAAATGGCTGTCACGATCACGGAAATTAAGGTGCGCGGTGCAAATTTCCGGGCTGATCACCAGCAAGGCGCGGGCCTGACCCAGCTGCACGCTGTTGCAAGCCGCCTGAATGCCGAAGGTCGCCGAAGAGCAGGCCACATTCATGTCGAAACCATAGCCCGCGACACCCAGCGCTTCCTGAATCTCGATGGAAATCGCCGGATAGGCGCGCTGCAGGTTGGAGCAGGCAACGATTACACCGTCGATGTCGGCAGCGGTTTTGCCTGCACGTTGCAAAGCCTGTTCGGCCGCAGCAACCCCCATCTGGCAGAGGATCGACCATTCATCATTGCCGCGCTCCGGCAGGTTGGGCTTCATGCGCTGCGGGTCGAGAATGCCTTGCTTGTCCATGACAAAGCGGCTTTTGATGCCCGATGCCTTTTCGATGAACGCAGCGCTGGACTCACTGAGCGCTTCCACTTCACCACGTTCGATAGCCGCTGCGTTATCGCTGTTGAACTGTGCGACATAGGCATTGAAAGACTGCACCAGCTCTTCGTTGGAGATGCTGTTGGCCGGGGTAAACAAGCCTGTGCCGCTGATGACGACGTTGTGCACGGTCGTTCCTCTCTTATTGAGTTGCAGGTAAACACCTGCTCAGGCACGGTATTCGGAGACCCTCTGTTTTTGGGACCAACGTACCAATGCGACTGTAAAAGCTGCCCGCAACAGAGAGCAGCATTTCATGACACGGTGAAGACAGGCGCGGAGTGTGCCACAGAGCCCGGTTTTGGCGCTATCGGGCCAATGAATATAGGCCCGATAGCGGCAATTGACTGTACTGAGGGCCGACGCAGGATCAGCCCTCCACCTGACTCCACTGCTTGCTCAACCGTTTGTCCGACACCGGCATTTTGGTGCCTAACTGCTGAGCGAACAGCGACACGCGGTATTCCTCCATCCACCAGCGATACAGCGCCAGTTCCGGGTCGCGCTTGCCTTCCTGGGCGTGCTTGTCGGCACGTGTCTGGTATTGCGTCCACAGGCCTGCCAGCTCGATGCTCCATACCCGGTCTTTCTGCACCTGACCTGGCAGTTTTTCCAGACGCATCTCGATAGCCTTCAGGTAACGCGGCAGTTCCTTGAGCCACACCGCCGGGGTTTCACGCACGAAACCGGGGTACACCAGCTTGCTCAGTTGTGCCTTGATATCGTTGAGGGCAACCGCCTGCGACAGGTCAATCTTGCCTTTGAAGCGCTTTTGCAGACCGTGCCACAGCTTGAGGATTTCCAGTGTCAGCTTCGCCAACCGCTCGGCATGCTCGGTCCAGTCGGCGCGCTTGCGCTCAGCCAGTGACAGCAGACCGGCACCGTCGCGCGGTAGCTCGGCCTCGCCTTCCAGTACGCAACTGTCGAGGCTAGCCAGCAGGATGTCCTCGATCAGCGCATCGATGCGGCCCAGCTCGCGGTGCAACAAGGCCAGCTCGGTCTGCCCCGGCAGTTTGTTGCGCAGAAACTTCGCTGGTTCAGCCAGCTGTTGCAGCAGCAAACGCTGCAACGCACGGCGATGCTGATATTCAGCTTCGGCCTGCGTGGAGAACCGGCCTTCCTTGACCGCTCCGCCCTCTTCGACCAACGCGGGATAAACCGTCATCGACAACCCGGCGATGTTCTGCTGAGTCTTTTGCGCCACCGCAGCAAAGGCCTTGGCCTGCACCGGCTGCTGGCTTTTCGCGGTTTGCGGTACGGCCAGTGCGGCCTGGCTCGCCTCGGCAAAGCGCGCCGTCAGCTCGGCCAGATCACGCCCCTCACCGAGAAACTTGCCACTGCCATCGACGATTTCCAGGTTCATCTTCAGGTGGCCTTCAAGCTGCTGCGCGGCTTCGGCCCAGCCCTCGTCGCTGACCCGCACGCCGGTCATGCGCAGAAGCTCACGCCCCAGCGCCTGGGGCAATGAGCCCTCGCCGAAGGTAATACGTTGCAACGCGGCCTTGATGAAATCCGGGACCGGCACGAAGTTCTTGCGCACAGCTTTGGGCAGGTTGCGCACCAGCGCAATGCTCTTGGTCTCGAGCAAGCCCGGCACCAGCCACTCCAGGCGCTCGGCAGGCAGCGACAGCAACAGGGGCGCAGGGACGCGCAAGGTCACGCCGTCACGTGGGTGGTTGGGCTCGAAGTGGTAACTCAGCGACAGACTGAGGTCGCCCAGGTGCAAGGTATCCGGATACTGCGCGGCGGTAACTTCACTGGCCTCGCGGGCCAGCACATCCTCTTCGCGCATGATCAGCAGTTGCGGGTTCTTCTGGCTTTCAGTCTTGTACCAACTGTCGAACGTCGCCGTCTGATGAATCTCGGCCGGGATTCGCGCTTCATAGAAGCTGAACAAGGTGTCTTCGTCAGCCAGAATATCGCGACGTCGAGCCTTGGCCTCCAGCTCATCGAGCTGCTCCAGCAGGCGGGTATTGGCACTCAGGCATTTGGCCCGCGACAGGATGTCACCGCGCACCAGACCTTCGCGAATGAACAGCTCGCGCGACACCACCGGGTCAATCGGCCCGTAATGCACCGGACGGCGACCAACCACGATCAGGCCGAACAGCGTAATCTGCTCGAACGCTACGACCTGCCCGCGCTTCTTCTCCCAGTGCGGCTCGAAATGATTTTTCTTGATCAGGTGGCCAGCCAGCGGCTCGATCCAGTCCGAATCGATCTTGGCCACCATGCGCGCGTACAGCTTGGTGGTTTCCACCAGCTCGGCGGTCATCAACCACTGCGGGCGCTTCTTGCCCAGCCCGGAAGACGGGTGAATCCAGAAGCGCCGCTGCCGTGCACCAAGGTAGTCACCCTCTTCGGCCTTTTGCCCGATCTGGCTCAGCAGGCCGGAGAGAATGGCCTTGTGAAATTTCGGGTAATCGGCCGGTTCCTTGTTGACCGTCAGTTGCAGATCGCGACAGATCAGGCTCAACTGCCGATGAGAATCACGCCACTCGCGCAGGCGCAGGTAATTCAGAAAATTGCGCCGGCACCAGTTACGCAGCGGGCTGGCCGTCAGGGTCTGGCGCTGCTCTTCAAAACCGCGCCACAGATTGACCAGCCCGGCGAAGTCCGAGTCGGCGTCTTTCCATTGCGCATGGGCCTGATCAGCCGCCTGCTGACGCTCAGGTGGACGCTCACGCACATCCTGCACGGACATGGCACTGGCCACGATCAACACTTCCTGCAGGCTGCCCTGCTTCGCAGCTTCCAGAAGCATGCGGCCCATGCGCGGGTCTACAGGCAGGCGCGCCAGCTGACGGCCCAGCGGGGTCAGCTGATTTTCGCGATTGACTGCCGACAGCTCCTGCAACAGGTTGAAGCCGTCGCTGATCGCCTTGCCATCCGGCGGCTCGATGAACGGGAAATCGGTGATCTCGCCCAGACGCAGGTGCAGCATCTGCAGGATAACCGCTGCCAGGTTGGTGCGCAGTATCTCGGGGTCGGTGAATTCAGGTCGACCGTTGAAATCTTCTTCGCTGTACAGACGCACGCATAAACCGGGCTCGACACGCCCGCACCGGCCTTTGCGCTGGTTGGCGCTGGCCTGCGACACGGCTTCGATCGGCAGGCGCTGGACCTTCGCGCGATAGCTATAGCGGCTGATACGTGCAGTACCGGTATCGATCACGTAGCGGATGCCCGGCACGGTCAGCGAGGTTTCCGCAACGTTGGTGGCCAGCACCACACGACGACCTGGATGGGACTGAAAGATACGCTGCTGTTCGGCAGGCGAAAGGCGTGCGTACAGCGGCAGAATTTCGGTGTGCCTGAGCTGCGCCTTGCGCAGTACCTCGGCGGCATCGCGAATCTCGCGTTCGCCGGGCAGAAACACCAGCACGTCACCCGGGCTCTTGCGCTCGCTACGCTCAAAGGCCGCCAGCTCATCCAGCGTGGCCAGAATGGCCTGATCGACTGTCAGGTCTTCTTCGACGCTGTTGCCTTCCTCGTCCTGCTCGCTGGTCAGCGGGCGGTACCAGAGGTCGACAGGGAAGGTACGACCGGACACTTCGATCACCGGCGCATCGTTGAAGTGCTCGGAAAAGCGCTGCAGGTCGATGGTCGCGGAGGTGATGATGACCTTCAGGTCCGGGCGACGTGGCAGCAGGGTTTTCAGGTAACCGAGCAGGAAGTCGATGTTCAGACTGCGTTCATGAGCTTCGTCGACGATGATCGTGTCGTAGCGTTCAAGGAAGCGGTCATGCTGGGTTTCGGCCAGCAGAATACCGTCGGTCATGAGTTTGATCAGTGTGTTGCTGTCGCTCTGATCTTCAAAGCGCACCTGATAACCGACCAGAGCGCCCAGCGGCGTGCCCAGCTCATCGGCCACCCGGCTGGCCACGCTGCGTGCGGCAATCCGGCGCGGCTGGGTATGGCCGATCAGACCGTGCTGACCACGACCGATTTCCAGGCAGATTTTCGGCAATTGGGTGGTCTTGCCGGAGCCGGTCTCACCGGCAATGATCAGCACCTGGTGCTTGAGCAAGGCCTCCTTGATCTCATCGCGCTTGGCGGCGATGGGCAGGTTGTCGTCATAACGGATCGTCGGCACGCTTTCACGCCGCGCCGTCACCTGCGCACAGGAGGCCTGAACCCGCGCCACCCACTGCGCCAGCTTCGCCTCGTCAGGTTTTTTGCGCAGGTCATGCAACTGACGGCGCAGGCGATGACGTTCGCTGATCATCGCCTGGTCGAGGCTTTTCAGAAGTTGGTCGATAGAGGGCGATTCGTCGGTCATCAGGCGTGCAGGGTCTTTTTTCAAATGGCAGGTGCGGATTGTCGCAGATTGTGGCGGGTCGTGACGAATGGCCTGAGTGTCAGGCTATCCACTGAGGTCATGGTTTGCCGGCAGCACGGCTCAATTACAACAAAGTATGAGGTACGAAATACCGGACGCTCCGCGTCCTTTTTGCGACGCAGAGCGTCGAGAACTGCATTCCCACGCTGGAGCGTAGGGAACGATAATCGCAACTATCGTGCGGAACGATCATCTCGACCATCGTGCGGCGCTCCGCGTCGTATGCCTTTCCGGACGCTCTGCGTCCTCTTGCGACGCAGAGCGTCAAGACCTGCATCCCCACGCTGACGCGTGCGGAACGATAATCTCAACTATCTTACGGTGCTCTGCGTCGCATGTCGTTCTGGACGCTCCGCCCTACTTCTTCACACCCAGCTTCTTCAATTCCTCATCACGCAGCTCGCGACGCAGGATCTTGCCGACGTTGGTAGTGGGCAGGACCTCCCGGAATTCCACGCTACGCGGCACCTTGTAGCCGGTCAGGTTGGCGCGCATGTGCTCCATGACCTGTTCCTTGGTGAGGGTAACGCCCGGTTTGGCCACGACGAAAACCTTGATGGTTTCGCCTGACTTCTCGTCCGGCACGCCGATCGCCGCGCATTGCAACACGCCCGGGAGCGTGGCCAGCACGTCTTCCAGTTCGTTGGGGTATACGTTGAAACCGGAGATCAGAATCATGTCTTTCTTGCGATCGACAATCCGGATGTAGCCATCGGGCTGGATGATCGCGATGTCACCGGTCTTGAGCCAGCCATCACTGTCGAGCATTTCATCGGTAGCTTCCTGGCGCTGCCAGTAGCCTTTCATGACCTGAGGGCCCTTGATGCAAAGCTCGCCGGTTTCACCGAACGCCAGCTCGTTGCCAGCATCGTCGATAACCTTGCACAGCGTCGACGGCACAGGAATACCGATGGTGCCCATCTGCACGTCTTTAGCGGGGTTGACCGTAGCCACCGGGCTGGTCTCGGTCATGCCATAGCCTTCGCAGACCTGGCAGCCAGTGACCTGCTTCCAGCGTTCGGCAGCGGACTGCTGCAAGGCCATGCCGCCGGACAGGGTAACTTTCAACGCCGAAAAGTCGAGGTTGCGGAAACCCTCGTTATTGCACAAGGCCACAAACAGCGTGTTAAGGCCGACAAAGCCGCTGAACTTCCATTTCGAAAGCTCCTTGACCATCGCCGGCAGATCACGCGGGTTGCTGATGAGGATGTTGTGATTGCCGAGCAGCATCATCGCCATGCAATGAAAGGTGAAGGCGTAGATGTGATACAGCGGCAGCGGCGTGATGATGATTTCACACCCTTCGCCAAGGTTTGAAGCCATCAGCGCCCGGCACTGCAGCATGTTGGCGATCAGGTTGCGATGAGTCAGCATTGCGCCCTTGGCCACACCGGTGGTGCCGCCGGTGTATTGCAGCACAGCAACATCGACGCTGCCGGGCGACACGTCGGTCACTGGCTGGCCACGCCCCTTGCCGAGCACATCGTTGAATTTGACGGCTTTGGGCAAGTGATAGGCCGGGACCATTTTCTTCACGTACTTGATGACGCTGTTGATCAGCAACCGCTTGAGCGGCGACAGCATGTCGGCCACTTCAGTAACGATGACATGCTTGATCTGCGTTTTGGGCACGACCTTTTCGGCCAGGTGCGCCATGTTTGCCAGACACACCAGCGCCTTGGCGCCGGAGTCGTTGAACTGGTGTTCCATTTCCCGCGCGGTGTACAGCGGGTTGGTGTTGACCACGATCAGCCCGGCGCGAATGGCACCAAAGACGGCAATCGGGTACTGCAACAGGTTGGGTAACTGCACAGCGATGCGATCACCCGGCTGCAGATCGGTATGTTGCTGGATCCAGGCAGCGAACGCGCCGGACAGCTCATACAGTTCGCCGTAGGTGATGGTCTTGCCCAGATTGCTGAACGCCGGTTTGTCGGCGAAGCGTTGGCAGGACAGCTTCAGGACAGCCTGGACATTGGGATATTCGTCAGGGTTGATATCGGCGGGGATACCAGACGGATATTTGTCCTTCCAGAAGTTTTCAATCATTCAGTCGGCTCCGTAGCGATAGCGAATTCTTCACATCGCCTGAAGCGATGATTTTCTTGTGCTTGGAATTATGCAGTAGACGCTTTTTTCGCTTTATGACTGATCAAAAAGCGCGCCGAGAGTAGCAGCTTTGCCAAACGTCGACCAGAGGCATAAGAAGGCCGAACAGTCACAAAACAGACCATAAACAAAAAATAAGTCATTTTTAAAACTTTAAAAGGATATTTATTATTACCTTGAAAACACCAGAACAGAGCGGTCGCCCCCCATAATTAAGGGTTTTTCAAAAAACAAGACCCCGCATGCAGCAGTCTGCAAGCGGGGTCATGTACACAAATAGAGACGATTAGGTGACTCAGGCGATGTCACGAAGCTCCCGGCGCAGAATCTTGCCTACCGGCGTCATCGGTAACGATTCCCGCAGGACAATATGCCTGGGCACCTTGTAAGCCGTGAAATTCTCCTTGCAGAAGGCCTTGAGCTCTTCAATGCTCAACCCCGGCTCGCGCGCCACCACAAACAGCTTTACAGCCTCCCCCGAACGCTCGTCCGGCACACCGATACAGGCGCAGTTGGCGACTTTCGGGTGGGCCATGACCACGTCTTCGATTTCGTTGGGGTATACGTTGAAGCCGGACACGATGATCAGGTCTTTCTTGCGGTCGACAATACTGACGAATCCGTCGGCACCAATCACCGCAATGTCACCGGTCTTGAACCAGCCTTGTGCATCCAGAGACTCGGCGGTGGCAACCGGCTGGTTCCAGTAGCCCTTCATGACCTGAGGCCCTTGGATGCACAGCTCGCCTCGCTCGCCAAAAGGCAACTCGGCACCATCGTCGTCAATAACCTTCATAGCAGTGCCGGGCACCGGAATACCGACCGTACCCAGACGAGCCAGAGCACCGTAAGGATTGGCACTGGCGACAGGCGAAGTCTCGGTCAGGCCATAACCTTCAACGATTGTGCAACCAGTGATCTGCGCCCAGCGCTCGGCCGTGGCCTTGACCAGCGCAGTACCGCCGGAATTGGTGCTTTTCAGCGCCGAGAAATCCAGACTCCTGAACTGCGGATGGTTCATGAGCGCCACGAACAGTGTGTTAAGGCCGATCATGGCGGTGAACTTCCACTTGCCCAGCTCCTTGATGAAGCCGCCAATATCGCGAGGGTTGGTAATCAGGATGTTGTGATTGCCGCTGATCATCATGCACATGCAGTTCGCCGTGAATGCATAGATGTGATAAAGCGGCAACGGCGCAATCATTACCTCTGTGCCCTCCTCAAACAGCGAGCCGCCTTCGGGACGCTGCTGGCGCATGCAGGCATAGACTTGTTGCATGTTGGCGACCAGATTGCCGTGAGTGAGCATCGCGCCCTTGGCCAGCCCCGTGGTGCCGCCGGTGTATTGCAGCACGGCAACGTCGTCCAGACCTCGCGGCACGACCTGCATCCGGCTATCACGCCCCAGGCGAAGCGCACGCTTGAAGCCGACGGCCTGGGGCAAATGGAATGGCGGGACCAGCTTTTTGACCTTGTCGACGATGGTATTGACCAGCCACCCCTTGGCAGGTGACTGCATGTCGCCCATCTTCACTTCGATCAGGTGTTCAATTGCAGTGTCGGGGAGCACTTCCTGCACCAGCTTGCCGAACAGGTTGAGGTACACCAGCGCCTTGGCACCAGAGTCCTTGAATTGATGGCGCATCTCGCGTGCGGTGTACAACGGATTGGTGTTGACCACGATCAGGCCGGCGCGCATCGCACCAAATACGGCAATCGGGTATTGCAGGATGTTGGGCATCTGTACGGCAATACGGTCACCCGGCACCAGTTGTGTGTGCTGCTGCAGATAACCTGCGAAGGCGGCAGAGTGACGCTCAAGTTCGGCGTAGGTCAGGGTCACGCCCATATTGCTGAATGCGGGTCGGTCGGCAAACTTTCTGCAGCAGCGCTCAAATAACTCAATGACCGACTGATAGGTCTGTAAGTCCACCTCGGAGTCAACACCTGCCGGACGCTTGTCATCCCAGAAATCACTTTGCATTATTTTTATCCTCTTCCCTGCGTAGGCCTGGCCCGACGTTAGCAGTTAAAACGTCTCAGGCAAATAATCGGCCGAGCGTCATCAGCAGCATGAATCTTGCCTCCGTTCAGACTGAAATCTGCCGACGACGATACACTGCCAATTGCAGGCGGCCCGCTAATCAACAGGCTCTCGATACCGCAACAGCAGTATTCTCATGACATTCGCTTATTATTTGCCTTGAATGTGATCCGGGCAGCCCCGGCAAGCGTCTGAATGATCTTGTCCGCGCAATGGCGGCGGCAGGTCATCAAGTGTTACAAATCAAGGCTAAGTCGGATTGCACGAACCGGCCCGCTTCAATCCATTTTTATTGTCAGGACAGCCACATGACTCAAGTCACCAACACGCCTTACGAAGCCCTTGAAGTCGGTCAGACCGCCAGCTATAGCAAGACTGTGGAAGAGCGTGACATTCAACTGTTCGCCGCCATGTCCGGCGACCACAACCCGGTTCACCTGGACGCCGAATACGCCGCCAAGACCATGTTCAAGGAGCGCATCGCTCACGGCATGTTCAGTGGCGCGTTGATCAGTGCGGCCGTTGCGTGCGAGCTGCCTGGGCCGGGCACCATTTACATCGGTCAGCAGATGACCTTCCAGAAACCGGTAAAACTGGGCGACACCCTGACTGTGCGCCTGGAAATCCTGGAAAAACTGCCAAAGTTCCGAGTGCGCATCGCAACCCGCGTTTTCAATCAGAACGATGAGCTGGTTGTGGACGGCGAAGCCGAGATCCTCGCCCCACGCAAGCAGCAGACCGTCGACCTGACCGTATTGCCCGAGATCACCTTCGGCTGATACCGCGCATGGGCGTGCGCCACACAATGCGTACGCCAGACTCGCCAGTGGCTTGAACAAAAAATTCATGATGCATCCGGAACTGCTTTCCTGCGCTTTCCACTCAGGAAACCAGCGGCACTCTCTATCCGGATCACGAATTGTTCATCCCACAGGCGGGGAAATCAGCCATGAATATGATCAACAGAAACTATTACCCCGTCTCCGGGATTCCTGCGCAGGATGCCACTGCACAGACTGATCAAGCGCAGTCGCAAGGCCAGGGCATCAAGCCGGGCCACAATAGCAACCTGATCGACTTCGGCCTGATACAACAGGCCAACGGCCCGCACTCCTCGTTGAACACACTAAGCTCCAGAGTCCAGCCGACTGATACAAGCGCGTCTTCAAACATGCTGGGCGGTAACGGTGAGCAGGTACTGAACAAACTGGTGGCAGCCATTCGTAGCTTCCTCAAGGAACTGTTCTCTCTTTTACGCGGCAATCAGCAACAGGACGCTACACCGCCTGCACAGACTCAACGCGAACAGACACCGACGCTCGCTCAATCGCCCTCTTCCTCATCGTCGCCTTCGACGCCTCAGGGCAACGCAGAAAAACCCTTTGTGGTGCAGAACGATCACCCATCAGAAAAACCTGTATCACTGCAAAAAAATACAGAGCCGACGCCCGCTGCACCTTCACAAATAGCACCTTCACAAACACCACCGTCACACGCAGCCCCTCGCACCGCCGAGCGAAGCAGTGTCCCTCCAGACAAGACACCGACCAGGCCCGATGCGGTAAAACCAGCAGTGGTCCATGACCCTGCGTTGCCGAAAACCTCGACGGCCACCATCGCCACGCCGGATAACACAGTCAAAGCAGCAAAACCCGCCACACCGGCCGCACACGGCCCGGGCGCGGACATGTCAGGCATTGTGGGTTTCGCCAAAGACGCTGGCACGACCGGCGGTAACGGCGGCCAAGTGGTCACTGTGAATACCGTGGCGGAACTCAAGGAAAATATGGAAGACGACACCGCCCGTACGGTGCGTCTGGGAGCTAACCTGTCTGCCGACAGCAAAGTGACCATCAATTTCGGAGCCAACAAAACCCTGCTGGGCACCGACAAGGGCAACACTCTGCACAACATCTATCTGGCCAGTGGCAAAACCGCGAGCAACGATATTTTCCAGAACCTCAACTTCAACCACGACAGCCGTTACCGTGAAAACGGTGACATGCAGATGTTCATCAGCAACGGCAAGAAGTACTGGATCGATCAGAACACCTACACCGGCACCAAGGATCAGAACCCCAAAGGGCTGGATAAGCTGCTCTACGTGGGCGGGACGGCGGATAAAGTCAGCCTGACCAATTCAAAGTTTCAGAACAACGAATATGGGGTGATTCTGGGCCAGCCCGATGATTCTCCGGCTGCCAAAGCCGCCTACAAGGGCTATCCGCAGATGACCATTGCCAACAACGTCTTCAGCAACCTGGATGTCCGGGCCCCAGGCCTGATGCGTCACGGACAATTTCATGTGTACAACAACTCCATCGACAAATTCCACCTCGGCTTCACTGCGACGGGGGATGCAACGATTCTGTCGCAGTCCAACTATTTCGCAAAAGGCGTAGATGTTTCCAACAAGGCAAGTAACTCCGGCGTGCTGGATGACTACGGCGACGCCCACTTCAAAGACATCGGCAGTAACGTCAGTTTCACCCAGAAATCACCGCTGACCGCCTGGTCGCCGAGCTATAACCGGGACGTGAAAACAGCCGAAGAAGCCCAAGCCTACAACCTGACTCATGCCGGCGCAAAAACAGTGGCCTAAAGGCCTGGACTGAAATACGGACGAAAAAAAGGGCGACCTGGGTCGCCCGAAATGCCTTGCGTGCTCACTGACAGAATGACTGGCCCTGGCCAGTCGTTCTTTTTTGTGCCGCCGATACTGCGCTGGCGACGACTGGCTGGTCGTCGTGTTGCGCCGTATTCGATGGCATCAGGTTAAACGTGGTTGCACGGAGGCACCTTGATCCAGATCAATGATGCAGAAAGGGAGTATCAGCGTTTTTTAGGCTTTTTCTTTGGCTTTTTGCTGCTTAAAGGCATTGCCTGTTCGAAGGCATTGCGCACTTCGTTGAGGCGTTTGTCGTTCAAATCGTGAACGCGCCTGGCGCGCTCTGCGCCCAGGTCGATCAATTTTTCATCGTCGCTCATGGCTTGCCGCTCTCGAACACTGGAAATCAGTGCCAATAATGCTTAATCGCAGCGGCCATGACCAGCGAAGAACCGGGCTTTCCCGCTTATCAGATCTGAATATCCACCCAGAGGCCCTGGCGCGGCTCGTCGTCGATGAGCGGTACCACAGGGACAGTGTTGTCAGCGTTCAGAGAATCCCCCGGAACGACCAGCCCCTGATATTCCTCGGCCTCTTCAGAGGTTCGACCCTGCTGCTGTTGCTGACGCTGCTGTTCTTCACGCAACAACAAGCCGCTGCGTTCGGCATCTTCGTTGCGCAGGTCGATGGAAGTCTCGTTGGAGCTTTGCTGCACCGGTGCGACAGGCGGGATATCCGGTATGCGTTTGGCCGGGTCCATCTGTGATGTCACAGGCACCACACTTAACGGAAGCATAGGTTGCAGCATGGTTTTATCTCCTCTTACCGGGGTGTCGGCCGTGCACGAGGCAACTTGAACCGGGCTAAAATAGTCAGCAAATGTTTATAAGATCTTTTTCGACCGCTGACAGTGAAATTAGTGTCATGGAACTAAAAATTCGATGGGTTATCAGCGCTGACGATGAGTTTTTTCACGCTGCCTTTGGCCTTCGGTGCGCGTTCCGTTAACATACTCAGCTTTTTCAAGCGGGAGACAGGCAGCATGGCGCAGCAGTATCAACCGGGGCAACGCTGGATTAGTGACAGCGAAGCCGAGCTGGGTTTAGGCACCGTTCTGGCACAGGACGGCCGCTTGTTGACCGTGCTCTATCCGGCCACTGGCGAAACACGTCAGTACGCACTGCGTAATGCGCCGCTGACCCGCGTGCGCTTCTCCCCAGGCGATGTGATCACACATTTCGAAAACTGGAAGATGACCGTACGCGAAGTCGACGATGTCGATGGCCTGCTGGTCTACCACGGCCTGAACGCGCAGAACGAAGTGGTGACACTGCCGGAAACCCAGCTGTCGAACTTCATCCAGTTCCGCCTGGCTACCGACCGTCTGTTCGCTGGCCAAATCGACCAGTTGTCCTGGTTTTCGTTGCGCTACAACACGCTGGAGCACACCAGCCGCCAATTGCAGTCCTCTCTGTGGGGCCTGGGTGGCGTGCGGGCACAGCCTATCGCCCACCAGTTGCACATCGCTCGCGAAGTCGCGGACCGTATCGCGCCGCGCGTTCTGCTGGCCGACGAAGTGGGTCTGGGCAAAACCATCGAAGCCGGTCTGGTGATCCATCGCCAACTGCTGTCGGGCCGCGCCAGCCGCGTGCTGATTCTGGTCCCGGAAAACCTCCAGCACCAGTGGCTGGTGGAAATGCGTCGCCGCTTCAACCTGCAGGTCGCACTGTTCGACGCCGAGCGCTTCATGGAAAGCGATGCAGGCAACCCGTTCGAAGACACCCAGCTTGCACTGGTTGCCCTGGAATGGCTGGTCGAAGACGAAAAAGCCCAGGATGCCCTGTTTGCGGCAGGCTGGGACCTGATGGTAGTCGACGAAGCGCACCATCTGGTCTGGCACGAAGACAAGGCCAGCCGCGAATACTCGCTGGTCGAGCAACTGGCCGAAGTCATTGCCGGCGTACTGCTGCTGACCGCGACCCCGGAGCAACTGGGTCAGGACAGCCACTTCGCCCGCCTGCGCCTGCTGGACCCGAACCGCTTCCACGACCTCAAGGCCTTCCGCGCCGAAAGCGAGAACTACCGTCCGGTGGCTCAGGCCGTTCAGGAGCTGCTTGATAAGGGCAAGCTGTCCGCTGCGGCTCAGAAAACCATTCATGGCTTCCTGGGTGCCGAAGGCGATTCCCTGCTGGCAGCTGTGAATACCGGCGACGACGAAGCCAAGGCGCGCCTGATTCGCGAACTGCTGGACCGTCACGGCACCGGCCGCGTGCTGTTCCGCAACACCCGTGCCGCCGTGCAGGGCTTCCCGGAGCGCAAGCTGCATCAATACCCGCTGCCCTGCCCTGTGGAATACCTTGAGTTGCCGGTTGGCGAACACGCCGATCTTTACCCGGAAGTCAGCTTCCAGTTGCAGTCGGAAGTCAGCGAAGAAGAGCGCTGGTGGCGCTTCGACCCACGCGTCGACTGGCTGATAGACACGCTAAAAATGCTCAAGCGCGTCAAGGTGCTGGTCATCTGTGCCCACGCCGAAACCGCCATGGACCTGGAAGACGCGCTGCGCGTACGTTCCGGCATTCCAGCCACGGTCTTCCACGAGGGTATGAACATCCTTGAGCGCGACCGCGCGGCGGCCTATTTTGCAGACGAAGAATTCGGCGCTCAGGTCTTGATCTGCTCGGAAATCGGCAGTGAAGGCCGCAACTTCCAGTTCTCTCACCATCTGGTGCTGTTCGATCTGCCATCGCACCCGGACCTGCTGGAGCAGCGTATCGGACGTCTGGACCGGATCGGCCAGAAACACACCATCGAGCTGCACGTACCTTTCCTGGAAACCAGCCCACAGGAACGCCTGTTCCAGTGGTATCACGAGGCGCTCAATGCGTTCCTCAATACCTGCCCGACCGGCAACGCCCTGCAGCATCAGTTCGGCCCGCGCCTGCTGCCGCTGCTGGAAAGCGGTGATGACGATGAGTGGCAAGGCCTGATCGACGAAGCCCGCACCGAGCGTGAGCGTCTGGAAAGCGAACTGCACACCGGTCGCGACCGCTTGCTGGAACTCAATTCCGGCGGTGCCGGCGAAGGCGAAGCGCTGGTTGAAGCCATTCTGGAACAGGACGACCAGTTCAGCCTGCCGATCTACATGGAAACCCTGTTCGACGCCTTTGGCATCGACAGCGAGGACCATTCGGAAAACGCCCTGATCCTCAAGCCAAGCGAGAAAATGCTCGACGCCAGCTTCCCGCTCGGCGACGACGAAGGCGTGACCATCACCTACGACCGCAATCAGGCGCTGTCTCGCGAAGACATGCAGTTCATCACCTGGGAGCACCCGATGGTTCAGGGCGGCATGGACCTCGTGCTGTCAGGCTCGATGGGCAACACCGCCGTGGCGCTGATCAAGAACAAGGCGCTCAAGCCGGGCACTGTTCTGCTGGAACTGATCTACGTCAGCGAAGTGGTTGCTCCTCGCTCGTTGCAGCTGGGGCGCTACCTGCCTCCTGCCGCGCTGCGTTGCCTGCTCGACGCCAATGGCAACGATCTGTCGAGCCGTGTGTCGTTCAACACCCTCAACGATCAGCTCGAAAGCGTGCCTCGTGCCAGCGCCAACAAGTTTATCCAGGCACAACGTGACCAGTTGACCCCGAGAATCAATGCGGGCGAAGAGAAAATCACCCCTAGACACGCAGAACGCGTGGCCGAAGCACAGCGCCGTCTGGCAGCCGATACTGAAGAGGAACTGGCTCGCCTGACGGCATTGCAAGCGGTCAACCCGACCGTACGCGACAGTGAACTGGTCGCCCTGCGCACCCAGCGCGAACAAGGCCTGGCCATGCTTGAAAAAGCAGCCCTGCGCCTGGAAGCGATCCGGGTACTGGTAGCGGGCTGAAGCCTTGATACGCTCCGCGTTATCCATAAGCCTTTAGATGACTATCGTGCCGACGCTCTGAGTCGGTACGCCGTTCTGGACGCTCCGCGTCCAATCTTGCATTTGCGGCGCGGCACACATCTGTGACGCAGAGCGTCACGCACGGCATTCCCACGCGGAGCGTGCGGAACGGCAATAC
>NZ_JAWHOP010000003.1:51656-92297 GCF_032586995.1 Pseudomonas syringae group sp. J248-6
ACGTTCTGCGTCCGATCTTGCGTTTGCGGCGTGGCGCAGATTTGTGACGCAGAGCGTCACGCACGGCATTCCCACGCAGGAGCGTGCGGAACGATGACCTTAACTATCGTGCGACGCTCCGCAGATTTGTGACGCGGAGCGTCACGCACGGCATTCCCACGCGGAGCGTGCGGAACGATAACCTCAACTATCGTGCGACGCTCCGCGTCGCATGCCTTTCTGGACGCTCCGCGTCCGATCTTGCGTTTGCGGCGCGGCGCAGATTTGTGACGCAGAGCGTCACGCACGGCATTCCCACGCTGGAGCGTGCGGAACGATAACCTCAACTATCGTGCGTCGCTCCGCGTACGGTCTTGCATCAGCGTAATCACTGCCTGGCCACGACAATCCCCTGCGCCAGCTCTTCCACCGGCTCGTCAGCCGCCATCCTCGCCCTCATCCGTTCGGCATCGCGGCTGAAACAGCGCGAAGCCTGGTACAGGAACAGCAAGGTCAGAAACAGCGCTGCCGGGATCAGGTACATGGCATCGTGCAAACCGATGGCCTTGAAGCTTTCGCTCATCATTCCGACACCCGCAACGCCCATCGCTGCATGGGCAAAGTGATCAGACAGCAAACCGACCACCACCGGCCCCAGCCCTCCACCCAGCAAATAAAGCCCGGCAAAGAACAGCGCCATGGCCGTGGCCCGCAGGCGCGGTTCGATCACGTCCTGAATAGCGGTATAGACGCATGTGTAGAAGTTGTAGGCGAACAGCCAGCCCAGACTGAACACACCCACGAACACGCCGATCCCGATCTGCCCTGCATGCAGCGCATAGCCTGTGGCCAGAGCGGCGATCAACATGCTGATGGTCGCAAACAACAGCCGTCCATTGGAAAAGCGCTGATGCAGTTTGTCGGCTATCCAGCCCCCAAGCGTCAGACCGATCAGCCCGGTGACGCCGACGATAACCCCGGTCGCCACCGCAGCTTCCTGCAAGGGCAGCAGAAAGTAGCGCTGCAACATCGGCACCATGAATGAATTGCAGGCATAGGTCGCAAAGTTGAAGGTCAGACCGCCCAGCACCAGCCAGCGAAAGGTCGGAATCGACAGCACACGGCGGATCGGCTTCTCAATCTTCGCCTCTGACATCCGCACGCTTTCAGCCGCGCCGCGCTTGGGCTCCTTGATGAAAAAGATGAACACAGCCAGCAACAGACCGGGAACCGCAGCGATAAAGAAAGGTGCCCGCCAGCTGTCAAACGCCTTGACCATAGCGCCGATGGTAAAGAACGCCAGTAGCAGACCCAACGGCAGACCCAGCATGAAAAGCCCCATGGCCCGCGCACGCCGATGGGCTGGAAACAGATCACCGATCAGCGAGTTGGCAGCAGGCGCGTAGCTGGCCTCACCTATGCCGACGCCCATGCGCACCAGCAGGAAGGTCCAGAAACTTCCCACCATGCCATTGACCGCCGTCAACCCGCTCCAGACCGCCAGACCACAGCCCATGAGTTTCTTGCGCGACCCGTTATCGGCCATGCGCCCCAATGGCAGACCGGCGACAGCGTAGACCAGCGTGAACGCAGTCCCCAGCAGCCCCAGTTGAAAGTCGCTCAAATGCCATTCCAGACGAATGGGCTCGACGATGATCGCCGGGATAGTGCGATCAAAGAAGTTGAACAGATTGGCCAGAAAAAGCAGGAACAACACTCGCCAGGCATTGGCAGCCTGAGTAGCGTTTTCAGCCTGGAGCGCGTTCATAAGGCATCCATCCCTTGACTCTCAGTCACTTCAATCTAGAAGCAGAAGCGCTATCTGTCTGTAAACATTCGTAACTGCACATGGGACATGATGGCCTTTTATAACTATTCGTTATTGAGTCAATATCAAAATGGCAGCTCGTAGAGGTGGCAGGTTGTAAACAGCTTCTATACTCAGCTCAAACCGCCAGGTCCTGAGGCTTGGCGCTCTTGTAGTGAGAATAGGGCGTGCTATGGAGTGGCTGGGTTTGAACGTATTCGCTGGCCTCCCAGCGGACGGGCAATTATTGATCGACTGCAGTCATAACCTGTTTCTGGTAGCGCTGGCTTACGGTGTGGCCTGCGCTGCATGCTTTGCCACGCTGGATATTGCCGACCGTGTCATCCAGGTCGACGCCATCAAGAGCCGTCGCCTGTGGAAAGCGCTGGGTGCGTTATGCCTGGCGGGCGGCGTGTGGGCGATGCACTTCATCAGCATGCTGGCGTTTCAGGCCCCGCTGAAAATATCTTACGACCTGACGGTTACTCTGGCTTCCCTGCTGATCGTGCTGGTCACCGCACTGGTGGCCATGAGAGCCCTGACCATCCCCGAGCTGACGCTGAAGCGCTGTCTGATCAGTTCGCTGGTCATGGGCACAGGTATCAGTGTCATGCACTACCTGGGCATGTCGGCGATGCGCTCCGCTGCCACGCAGTACTACGAACCGCGGATGTTCGCGCTGTCGATCCTCGTCGCGGTGCTTTCCAGTATTGCGCTACTGACACTGTCCCGACACCTGCGTCAGTACAACGGTATGTTTCATCAGATGTTCCGCTACGGGGTGAGTCTTCTGCTGGGTGCGGGTTTGCTGACCATGCACTTGATGGGCATGAGGGCACTGCGACTGGTCATGCCCGAAGGCGCTGCACTGCACATCCCCGGCACTGAAAACAGCCAGCAGCTAGGGCTTACCATTGCCGTCATCACACTGCTTATCATCGCCGGCAGCATCAGCGCGGCAATGGCTGACAAGAAACTGCAAGGCAAGGAACATGACCTGCAGCGCGTCAACGCGCTGCTCAGCCAGCTGGATCAGGCCCGCGTATCGCTTCAGCAGGTGGCCCATTACGACCCTTTGACCAACCTGATCAACCGCCGGGGCTTTAATCAGATATTTGCCGAAAAGCTGCAGGAGCACACCTACAACAACGGCATGCTTGCGGTAATGTTTCTGGACATCGACCATTTCAAGCGCATAAACGACAGTCTGGGCCATGACGCCGGTGACGAACTGCTCAAGGTGATCGCCGAACGCATCCGCAGCGCCACCCGTGTTCAAGACGTGGTCTCCCGTTTCGGGGGCGATGAATTCTGCATCCTGCTGAGCATCCCGGACTACGAAGAGGCACGGCACCTGGCCTATCGGGTCATGCAAAAAATGAAGGAAACCATCGCGCTGGCAGGAAGGCGCATGGTCATGACGACCAGTATCGGTATCGCCGTGTTCCCGCGTGACGGTTCGACCTGTGATGAACTGCTCAAACACGCAGACCTCGCGCTTTACCAGTCCAAGGGCAACGGACGCAACAGGGTCAATTTCTTCAGCCCCGCGCTCAAGACCAGGGCCAGCCTGGAACTGCATCTGGAGGAGGAACTGCGCAATGCCCTGCGCGAAGAGACTGGCCTGCAGGTCTACTATCAGCCTATCGTCGACATGCGTACCGGCCACGTTGCCAAGCTGGAAGCACTGGTGCGCTGGAATCACCCGCAACACGGTCTGTTGGCTCCCGGGCGCTTCATCGGCATTGCCGAGGCCAACGGTCTGATCGCCGAGCTGGATAACTGGGTGCTGCGCCGCGCCTGTCACGACCTGCGCACACTGCGTCAGGAAGGGCTGGAACAGCTGATCATCACGGTCAACTGCTCGGCACTCACGCTGGGCCGCGACGAACTGGTCGAAGAGGTCGAGCAGGCACTGGCCGACGCCGACGTTGCACCTGGCCGACTGGAACTGGAGGTGACCGAAAATGCGTTGATGGGCAATATCAGCAACACCATCCTGATGCTCAAGCACATTCGCAGCCTGGGGGTCTCGCTGTCGATTGACGACTTCGGCACCGGCTACTCATCGCTTGCCTATCTTAAGCGGCTGCCACTCGACACGCTGAAGATCGACCGATCATTCATCATTGATATTCCCCAGTCCCCACAGGATATGGAGATCGTCCAGGCGATTATCGTCATGGCTCATACCCTGCACCTGAAAGTCGTCACGGAAGGCGTGGAAACCCCGGCTCAACTGGAGTTTCTCAGCCAGTTCGGCAGTGATTATGTACAAGGTTACCTGTTCAGCAAGCCACAACCACTGGAGCGAATCCTGCCCCTTGCCAGGCAGATGAACGAGCGCGAACCGACTACCCGTTGGTCTGCCCTGCCACCACCGCACATGCACGGCCCGGACGTTGATGTTTCAGAACCTGACGACGTGTTCGCCGACCAGCCCGACAATGACGAATTTGCCATTCACAGGCCCATCCGCACCTGACGCCCGGCTTCACAGTCGCTGGTCGGCAGGTGTGGTTTTACGCTACGCCGACGTCGGCACAGTTACCTTCCAACTCACTCCGACAAATCGCAACGCACCAAAATAGTACGCAAATCAATTCTGCGCTCTGTTTTGAATCAGAACCCAAGGTGCCACTACTACAGCCCAGAGCGCAGGATCGGTCTCCACCAGCTCAAGCGCCTTGCTTTCCGAGACCTTGCCAACCTGCCCTTCAGCCAGCCATGCAGACACCCGTGCTGCATCATTTTCGGCCACTGCCTCGGCGACTTCGATCAAATCCAGGGGCAGTTCGACCCACAACAGGGCACCCTTGGCAAAGAATGGTTGCAATTCAGTCCAGGTGATTGATGCGGTTTCGCCAAGCAGTTTGGCATAGAGGGTGCTAGGTTCTTGCGTCATGGGTTTCACCAGAAAGAAAATCGGCGCAATGATAGCGCCGACTTTCCCACCGGCAAGCCCAGAAGCAGGTGATTTATCGCAGGGACGTGCAGATAACCTTATGGATCTGAAGCGATTTCAGGCACTCCGGCGGTTTGATTCTGTAACTTTCTTTCGATTAAGCGACACGCATCGGTTTGTCCCCAAACGCCCGGCTTTCCAAGCCAACGAGCGGCACTCTAAACTGTTCCGGTACAGTTGGCGGCGTGGGAAAACCGGTGATCGAATCCGGTCCTGGAGCCTTGGCCATCAGGATTATAAAAACTACAACGCAAGAGTGGAGCATCATGACTAAGGGTACCAATAAGCTTTCAAGGCTGTTTGCCGCACTGGTTATGGCGGGGGTTGCCAGCCATTCGTTCGCAGCTGACACCATCAAGATCGGCATCGCCGGCCCCAAGACCGGCCCGGTTGCCGAATACGGCACCATGCAGTTCAACGGCGCCAAAATGGCCATCGAGCAGATCAACGCCAAAGGCGGCGTGGATGGCAAAAAGCTTGAAGCCGTCGAATACGATGACGCCTGCGATCCGAAACAGGCCGTTGCGGTCGCTAACAAGGTGGTCAACGACGGCGTGAAATACGTGGTCGGTCACCTGTGCTCCAGCTCCGCCCAGCCAGCGTCCGACGTTTACGAAGACGAAGGCATCATCATGGTGACCCCGGCTGCCACCAGCCCGGAAATCACCGCACGCGGCTACAAACTGGTATTCCGCACCATCGGTCTCGACAGCGCCCAGGGCCCGGCCGCAGGCAACTACATTGCCGACGTCGCCAAGCCGAAAATCGTTGCTGTGATTCACGACAAGCAGCAGTACGGCGAAGGTATCGCGACAGCAGTCAAGCAGACGCTGGAGAAAAAAGGCGTCAAGGTTGCTCTGTTCGAAGGTATCAACGCGGGTGACAAGGACTTCTCGTCGCTGATCGCCAAGCTCAAGCAAGCCAACGTCGACTTCGTCTACTACGGCGGCTACCACCCGGAGCTGGGTCAGATCCTGCGCCAGTCCAAGGAAAAAGGCCTGAACGCGAAGTTCATGGGACCTGAAGGCGTGGGCAACGATTCCATCTCGCAGATCGCCGGCGATGCTTCGGAAGGCCTGCTGGTCACCCTGCCAAAATCCTTCGACCAGGACCCGGCCAACCAGGCGCTGACCGAAGCCTTCAAGGCCAAGAAACAAGACCCGAGCGGCCCGTTCGTTTACCCGTCCTACTCCGCCGTTCAGGTCATTGCTGATGGCATCGCCGCCGCCAAGTCCGAAGACACCGCCAAGGTGGCTGCTGCCATCCATGCTGGCACCTTCAAGACCCCGATGGGCGAGCTGAGCTACGACGACAAAGGCGATCTGAAGAACTTCCAGTTCGTGGTTTACGAGTGGCACTTCGGCAAACCCAAGACCGAAGCCGCCAAATAAGCTGCTTGCGTTAACCCTCAAAGCCCACTGCCAGCGCAGTGGGCTTTGTTTTACGAATCCAGGCCCGTACGCACATTTCGGCGACCCGAACTGCATGCACGAGGCCCCCTGAAAATCTTAAAACCGTCAACAGCGGTTCCCTGACAGCGCGACAGGCTACGCATCGACAGAATGCCACCCCGGCGCAGGTCAGAGAAATGCAGATCAGGTTTTTAGGAGCGCGGTAAATGCCCGAGTTATTCCACTACATGCAGCAGCTGGTCAATGGCCTGACCATTGGCAGTACGTATGCATTGATCGCCATCGGCTACACGATGGTGTACGGCATCATCGGAATGATCAACTTCGCCCATGGCGAGGTGTACATGATCGGTTCCTATGTAGCTTTCATGGCACTCGCCGGTCTGGCGATGCTGGGTATTCACAGCCTGCCGTTGCTGATGATTGCCGGTTTCGCCGCAGCCATCGTCGTAACCAGTGCCTACGGATACAGCATCGAGCGTGTGGCCTACCGTCCGTTGCGCAACAGCAACCGTCTGATTCCACTGATTTCTGCAATCGGCATGTCGATCTTCCTGCAGAACTCGGTTCAGCTTTCCCAGGGCTCCGGCAACTTCGCCATCCCCAACCTGCTGCCCGGCAGCCTGTCGTTCGGGCCCGGTGGCGCTCAGGAAGTGCTGATCTCCTACATGCAGATCGTGGTCTTTGTCGTCACCCTGCTGGCCATGACCGGCCTGACCCTGTTCATCTCCCGCTCACGCATGGGCCGTGCCTGCCGTGCCTGTGCCGAGGACATGAAAATGGCCAACCTGCTGGGGATCAACACCAACAACATCATTGCCCTGACCTTCGTGGTCGGTGCTGCACTGGCTGCCGTCGCGGCGATGCTGCTGAGCATGCAGTACGGCGTGATCAACCCGAGCGCCGGCTTTCTGGTCGGCCTAAAAGCGTTCACTGCTGCCGTACTGGGCGGTATCGGTTCGATCCCGGGCGCTGTGCTCGGTGGCCTGGTACTGGGCGTCGCCGAAGCCTTCGGTGCCGATATTTTTGGTGATCAGTACAAGGACGTCGTGGCCTTCGGCCTGCTGGTTCTGGTACTGCTGTTCCGACCGACCGGCATCCTGGGTCGTCCGGAGGTTGAGAAAGTATGAGCAAGTCTTTCAAACAGGCGCTGTTCAGCGCCGCACTGGTCTGGGCCGTGGCCTACCCGGTGTTCGGCCTGAAACTGGCCTTTTCCGGCGTCACCCTGCAAGTGCAGAACGCCAGCCCGCTGACCCTGACCATCATTGCCTTCTGTTCGGTCATGCTGTTCTTGCGCGTACTGTTCGCAGAACAGATCGGCAGCATGCGCCGCGGTACCGAAAAGCCGTTGATCTCGCAGAAGACCAGCGATTTCCTGACCCAGCCGAAAACCCAACGCTGGGGCCTGGCCGCATTGATCGTGCTGGCGTTCATCTGGCCATTCTTCGGGTCGCGCGGTGCGGTGGACATCGCCACGCTGATCCTGATCTACGTCATGCTCGGCCTGGGCCTGAACATCGTGGTCGGTCTGGCCGGTCTGCTGGACCTGGGCTATGTCGGTTTCTATGCAGTCGGTGCCTACAGCTACGCCTTGCTGTCCCACTACTATGGGCTCGGCTTCTGGATCTGCCTGCCGATTGCGGGCCTGATGGCGGCGCTGTTCGGGTTCTTGCTGGGGTTCCCGGTGCTACGCCTGCGCGGTGACTATCTGGCCATCGTGACACTGGGGTTCGGCGAGATCATCCGCATCTTCCTGCGCAACCTCACCGAGCTGACCGGTGGCCCGAACGGCATCAGCAATATCGACAAGCCGACCTTCTTCGGCCTGACGTTCGAGCGCAAGGCTGCCGAGGGCATGCAGACCTTCCACGAGTTCTTCGGCCTGCCTTACAACTCGATCAACAAGGTCGTCTTCCTTTACCTGATCGCCCTGCTGCTGGCGCTGGCGGCGTTGTTCGTCATCAATCGCCTGCTGCGCATGCCGATCGGACGGGCCTGGGAGGCGCTGCGTGAAGACGAAATCGCCTGTCGTGCGCTGGGGCTGAACCCGACCGTGATCAAGCTCTCGGCCTTCACCCTTGGCGCTGCGTTCGCCGGTTTCGCAGGCAGCTTCTTTGCCGCACGTCAGGGTCTGATCACCCCGGAATCGTTCACCTTCATCGAGTCGGCAATCATCCTCGCCATCGTCGTGCTCGGCGGCATGGGCTCGCAGCTGGGCGTGATCCTGGCCGCCATCGTGATGATTCTGCTGCCTGAACTGATGCGTGAGTTCAGCGACTACCGCATGTTGATGTTCGGCGCGCTGATGGTGCTGATGATGATCTGGCGTCCTCAAGGCTTCCTGCCCATGCAACGGCCTGAAATGAAATTGAAAACGGAGCTGCCGAAATGAGCCGCCCATTACTGCAAGCCACCGGCTTGAGCATGCGTTTTGGCGGCCTGCTGGCGGTCAATGGCGTTGCCCTCACCGTCAATCAAGGGCAGGTCGTGTCGATGATCGGCCCCAACGGCGCGGGCAAGACCACCGTCTTCAATTGCCTGACCGGTTTCTACCGGCCAAGCGCAGGCACTATTCTGCTGGACGGCGAGCCCATTCAAGGCCTGGCCGGTCACCAGATTGCTCGCAAGGGCGTGGTGCGTACGTTCCAGAACGTGCGCCTGTTCAAGGAAATGACCGCTGTAGAGAACCTGCTGGTTGCCCAGCATCGGCACTTGAATACCAACTTCCTCGCCGGATTGTTCAAAACCCCGGCGTTTCGCCGCAGCGAACGCGAAGCCATGGACTACGCCGAGCACTGGCTGGAAGCCGTCAACCTCAAGGAATTCGCTAACCGCCCTGCCGGTACGCTGGCCTACGGTCAGCAACGCCGTCTGGAAATCGCCCGCTGCATGATGACGCGCCCGCGCATTCTGATGCTCGACGAACCGGCAGCCGGGCTGAACCCCAGAGAAACCGACGACCTGAAAGCCCTGATCGGCGTGTTGCGCAGCGAGCACAACGCTACGGTCTTGTTGATCGAGCACGACATGAAACTGGTGATGAGCATTTCCGACCACATTGTGGTGATCAATCAGGGCACGCCTCTGGCAGACGGTACGCCGGAACAGATTCGTGACAATCCTGACGTGATCAAAGCCTATCTGGGGGAAGCGTAAATGCTGCAGTTCGAAAACGTTTCCACTTTCTACGGCAAGATCCAGGCGCTGCACAGCGTCAACGTTGAAGTACGTCAGGGCGAAATCGTCACCCTGATCGGCGCCAACGGCGCAGGCAAGTCCACGCTGCTGATGACCCTGTGCGGCTCACCACGCGCGCACAGCGGCAGTATTCGCTACATGGGCGAAGAACTGGTCGGGCTGGAGTCGTCGATCATCATGCGCAAGAGCATTGCCGTGGTGCCGGAAGGCCGTCGCGTGTTCGCGCGCCTGACCGTTGAAGAGAACCTGGCGATGGGCGGTTTCTTCACGGAAAAGGCTGATTATCAGGAGCAGATGGACAAGGTCCTGCAGCTCTTCCCGCGTCTCAAGGAACGCTTCAATCAGCGCGGCGGCACCATGTCCGGTGGCGAACAGCAGATGCTGGCCATCGGTCGTGCGTTGATGAGCAAGCCCAAGCTGCTGTTGCTCGACGAGCCTTCGCTGGGCTTGGCTCCGATCATCATCCAGCAGATTTTCGAGATCGTTGAACAGTTGCGTCGCGATGGTGTGACGGTGTTTCTGGTCGAACAGAACGCCAATCAGGCGCTGAAAGTCGCCGACCGCGCTTATGTACTGGAAAACGGTCGTGTGGTCATGCAAGGCACCGGCGAAGAACTGCTGGTCGATCCGAAAGTGCGGGATGCGTATCTGGGCGGGTAAGCGCTGCGAAGCGCATTAACGTTCAGAACCAGGATGGGCCACGATGATTCTCATTACCACGCTCTGCGTGGTAATGCCTTTCGTGACGCTCCGCGTCACACTGCGGCGCAGGTCTGGCCGTTCCCCCTTGTGATGCACCTCCAGTCTGAGTAACGTGGCGACACTTGTCTGGAGACCACACCATGTTTGCTGCCCGTTCCGTCCTCGTATTTGCCCTTCTGCCACTGTTCGCCGGGTGCCAACTGCTCGGCAAACAGACCGAGGAACCCAAGGTTTCCACGGCAGGCATGCTTCGTATGCAGGGCGACCTGACGGGCAGCAATGGCCAGTTGCTGTTCAAACCGTGCAACGAGCAGCGGCGCTATGTGGTCAAGGATCGCGGCAATACCGGCATCTTGCAGGAAGCTGCTTCACTGGCAGACAGCAAGGGCACGGTATTCGCCGATCTGCGCGGTAACTTTGCTGCGAGCAAAGCGGCCAACAGCGATGGTCAGCTGGACCTGCATCAGCTGTACCGCGTCGAGCGTCCCGGCCAGGCCTGTGAAGACGCCAATTTCAAACGTCTGACCTTGCACGTCAATGGCAATAAACCCGCCTGGAACGTCAACGTCAGTGGCAAGGGCATGGTGCTGGAGCGCGAAGGTCTTGCACCGCTTGCCTTGCCTTACGTGGAAGAGAAACTGCCCGACGGCAGCTTCAGCGTCAGCAGCGAAGCCAACAACCAGCGCATCGAGATCTGGGTGGCGCCACAACGCTGCGTTGACAGCGTGAATGGCTCGGTACAACACCTGACGGCCGAACTGCGTATCAACGGCCAGGCCCAGCGTGGCTGCGGTTATTATGGCGGTTCGCGCGACGAGTGATCAGGCAGGCTCGCCGCAAAAGGGGTTCAGCGCTTATAATCGCCGGTCTTGTAGTGCTGTCGGGCTGAACCTGCGGCCCGAAAACTGGACCCCTTAATGTTACGAATCACCGAACTCAAGCTGCCGATCGATCACCCGGAAGAAGACCTGCGCGTTGCACTCCTGCAGCGCCTGGGCATCGACAGCAGCGAACTGCTGGACTTTACCCTCTTCAAACGCAGTTACGACGCGCGCAAAAAGTCATCCGAGCTGTGCTTCATCTACACCATCGACTTTCAGGTCAGTGATGAACAGGCACTGCTGCGCAAACTGGGCGATGACCGCCACGTCGGCCCTGCACCTGATGTCAGCTATAAAGTGGTTGGTCATGCTCCCGAGGGGCTGACAGAGCGCCCGATCGTCGTGGGCTTCGGGCCCTGCGGTATCTTTGCCGGCCTGCTGCTGGCGCAGATGGGCTTCAAGCCGATCATCCTTGAGCGTGGTACCGAGGTGCGCCAGCGCACCAAGGATACCTGGGCGCTGTGGCGCAAAAACGTGCTCAACCCCGAGTCCAACGTGCAGTTCGGTGAAGGCGGTGCCGGGACCTTTTCTGACGGCAAGCTTTACAGCCAGATCAAGGACCCGAAGTTTATTGGCCGCAAGGTGCTGCACGAGTTCGTGAAAGCCGGTGCGCCGGAAGAAATCCTCTACGTCAGCAAGCCGCATATCGGCACGTTCCGCCTGACCGGCGTGGTCGAGAACATGCGCCATCAGATAGAAGCGCTGGGCGGCGAAGTGCGCTTTCAGCAGCGCGTGACCGACCTGATGATCGAGGACGGCCAATTGCTGGGCGTCCAGCTCGACAGTGGCGAGCAGATCGAATCCCGGCACGTCATTCTGGCGCTGGGCCACAGTGCCCGCGACACCTTCCGCATGCTGCATGGCCGTGGCGTGTTCATGGAAGCCAAGCCGTTTTCGGTGGGTTTCCGTATCGAGCACCCGCAGTCGCTGATCGACCGCGCGCGACTGGGCAAATATGCCGGTCACCCGAAGCTCGGCGCAGCTGACTACAAACTGGTGCACCACGCCAGCAACGGTCGCTCGGTCTACAGTTTCTGCATGTGCCCTGGTGGCACGGTCGTGGCAGCCACATCAGAGCCCGGCCGAGTGGTCACCAATGGCATGAGCCAGTATTCGCGCAACGAGCGTAATGCCAACTCGGGCATTGTGGTCGGTATTTCTCCGGAACAGGATTTCCCCGGCAGCCCGCTGGCCGGTATCGAGTTGCAGGAACGCCTGGAGTCTCATGCGTATCTGCTCGGCGGCAGCAGTTATGAAGCGCCGGCGCAACTGGTCGGCGACTTTATCGCTGGCAGGGCCTCGACAGCACTGGGCAGCGTTGAGCCGTCATACAAGCCGGGCGTGAAACTGGTGGACCTGGCCGACGCCCTGCCCGCCTTTGCCATTGAAGCCATTCGTGAAGCATTGCCTGCGTTCGACAAGCAGATCAAAGGCTTCTCGCTGCACGATGCGGTGCTGACCGGCATCGAAACCCGTACCTCGGCCCCGCTGCGCATTACCCGCGGACCGACCCTGCAAAGCCTGAACACCAAAGGCCTTTACCCGGCCGGTGAAGGCGCTGGCTATGCGGGCGGGATTCTCTCGGCTGGCGTGGACGGCATTCGGGTTGCCGAAGCGCTGGTGCGCGACATGCTGGGGATCGAGGGCTGACCTCAGAATGACCATCGTTATACATAAGTCTTGTGGGAGCGAGCTTGCTCGCGAAGAGGCCGCGACACCCCCAGGAAATAGGGCGTTCGATACATCGTCTTCGTGAGCATTGGCACGACATTCACGTCCATTCACGTCTGGCAATAAAAAACCCCGAGCATTGCGGCTCGGGGTTTTGCTGTGCGGTGTTACAGATCAGTGGGTGACGCGGCTTGTGCCGTTGACACTCATGATGCGTACGCGCTCGCCGACCCGGAAAATCTCGTTTTCCTGAACCTGCTGCACATAGGCACGCATGCTGCCGTCATCTTCACGCACGGTGATTTCAACACCCTGCGTACGGGTCAGGCCTTCTTCGGTCGCTGAACCCAGCAGACCACCGGCCACCGCGCCGATTACCGCAGCCACGATGCTGCCGCGGCCGCCACCGATAGCGCTGCCACCTACGCCGCCGACGACCGCACCCGCAGCCCCGCCAATCGGCGTCTTGGTGCCTTCGATTTTAACCGGACGCAAGGATTCGATAGTGCCCATGCGGACGGTCTGTACGGTCCTGGCCTCATCGCGGGAATAGGAATCACCGGTCAGGTTCGAGGCACAGCCGCCCAGCATCAATGCCATGGCAGTGAACGAAGCAACCAGAAGAGCAGACTTGCGCATAAGGGAATCTCCAGAGGAATCAGTGGCCATTAGACTACCTGACAAAGGTGCTGTCACGGCCCCGATCCTGCAATTTAAGTTCATTCAGGCGGCATACAGCGGCCCACCTGCATAACGCTCAGACGATGCGCCGGGCGAATAATTCAATCAGGGCGCAAGGCGCTCGCGCGTCCACCTGCCGTCTACCGAACGATAGTTCAAACGGTCGTGAAGTCGACTGGAGCGACCCTGCCAAAACTCGATTCGCTCAGGCAAAAGGCGGTAGCCCCCCCAGTGCTCGGGGCAGTGTGGCTGGGTCTCTGCGAAGCGTTGTTCCGTCTGTCTGATCAAACCTTCCAGCTCGTCACGATCTGCGATCACGCGACTTTGTGGTGAGGCCCATGCCCCCAGACGGCTGCCCAGAGGACGCACCTGGTAATAAGCATCGGATTCCTGCGCGCTGACTTTCTCGACCCGACCTTCGATACGAACCTGACGCTCCAGCGTCGGCCAGAAAAAGGTCATGGCCGCGAATGGACGTGCAGCCAGTTGCTGGCCCTTGGCGCTTTCGTAGTTGGTGAAGAACGTGAAGCCCTGCGTGTCCAGCCCCTTGAGCAGCAAGACACGACAATGCGGACGTCCTTGCTCATCGACCGTCGCCAGGGTCATGGCATTGGCCTCGACCGGCGGCTGCTCGGTTTTTACAGCGTCGTCAAACCAGGTATGGAAGAGCGCGAAGGGCTCGTCCGGTGATTGCGCTTCGGTCAACCCGTCGCGGGTGTAATCACGGCGCATGTCGGCCAGGGTCTGAGTCATGGTTTCATTCCTGCGCAGATATCATGAACGTTAGCTAACTCTCGTTACGAGGCTCAGCGCTCGCCGTTATCACACATTCGTTTTTGATTCTGGCCGAAGGCCGTGGGAGCGAACTTGTTCGCGAAGACGGTGATTCAGACGATACGTTTCGGAGACTGTACCGACCTTTTCGCGAACAAGTTCGCTCCCACGCCCTCCGGGCAGAAGCCTGAAAGCCTTGTTTTTCAGGCTATTCAGGACTTGTGCACAACGCAAAGCGCGGAGCGTGGAGACGAAAGTCGTGAGGTAACCAGGCCTCAGTTACTGGCCTGGCTGTCATCTTTCTTGGCGGGCGCCTTGGCCGGGGCCTTGGTCGCTGCTGGTTTTTTAGCTGCTGCGGTGGTCTTGGCAGGCGCAGCCTTTTTGGCAGTGCTGGCCTTGGCCGGCGCTTTCTTGGCAGTGTCTTTCTTCGCCACGGCGGCTTTCTTGGCAGGCGCGGCAGCAGGTGCTGGCGCTACTGGCTTGACGTCCTGGGTGGCAACCATGACTGGAGCAACCGGCGGCAGCGCATAACGGGCCATCAGCGCGCGCATGGTGTCCTGCGGCGTCATGAGGATTTCGACACGACGGTTGAGTGCACGGCCTTGCAGGCTGTCGTTGGCGGCACGTGGCATCACCGCACCCATCCCGCGCTGGCTCAGACGGTTACGCTCCAGGCCACTGAGACGGAAAATCGCGGCAACAGACTGCGCGCGTTCCTGACTGATCTTCTGGTTGGCTTCGGTAGGACCCGACGTGTCGGCATGACCGAGAATCAGCACGGCAGTTTTCTGATCGCCTTCGACCACCTTGGCCAGACGGGTGATCGGACCCAGCGTGTTGGGCAGCAGCATCGCAGGACGGTCGGGGTTGAACGAGCTGTCGACCGGTGCAGTGATTGCCAGCAGGTCTTCGCGACGCTCCAACTGGAACGGGCTGTCCTTGATTGCAGCGCGCAGACGCGGCTCGTACTCATCCAGCCAGGCCTGGGTCACTTTCGGATCAGGCATCGGCAGCGCTTTAGGCTCGTCCTTCTTGCCCTCGCTACCGAACGGCCACCACCATTTGCTATCGGTTTCCGACTTGGCTACCAGGGCAGGCGCAGCTGGCTTGTCGGCCACGGCATCAGGTTTGGCCTGCGCGTTATCTTTCGAGCCGAACGGCCAGTACCAAGGCGCGCTGTTTTCAGCGCCAGCCGCAGGTGCTGCCGGTGTTGCAGCGGCCTTGGCGACCGGAGCAGGTACCGGGCTCGGTGCCGGAGCCTTTGCAGCAGCGCCTGCATCAGCAGACTCGCTGCCTGAACCGAACTGCCACCAATGGCCTCCGGTTGCAGCAGAGTCGGATTGAGGGGTTTGAGCACAGCCGGTCACAGCGATGCACAGGGCGAGAACGAGGCTTTTATTAGACGACATGGATAACCCGCAACGGTTTTGATCAGACAGAAGGACGTGACTACGCCGGTATAACATGCATAAAGATGCAGTTGGAAAAAGAAACCGTCGTACGGTTCCTGTTACAGCCATTTAACTGACAGTCGGTATGAAACAAGCACTTACGGCCGATACTTACTGCAAACACTCACGCAGGATCCCGACCAGTTTTTGCGCACGCGGGTCCATCAGAATGTACGGGCCCAGGGTGTTGGTAACGAAGCCAAAGGCGACCTCGTAATCAGGATCGGCGAACCCGACCGAACCGCCTGCCCCGGGATGGCCAAACGCCTTGGGGCCAAGACCATAGGTCGCGTTGGCAACGGTCGGCTGGTCAAGCATGCAGCCCAGACCCAGACGGGTCGAGGTCAGCAGAGTCTTGTCCTGACCGAGGCTGTGCTCACGGGTCAGCTCGTTGAGCATGTCTGCTTCAAGCAGGCTGCCATCCAGCAAACCGTTGTAGAAACCGGCAAGACTGCGCGCATTGCCGTGGCCGTTGGCCGCCGGTTGCTGCATGCGGCGCCATTCGGGTTTGTTGGTGCTGGTCATGATCGACGGCGGATTAGTGAACGCCTTGGCAGTGATGGAGGCTGGCTCGCGCATCGTCGCTTGCAGTACGCGCTGAGCGGCATCGTCACCGGTGTTGCCCTTGCCTCGAGCGATATGGGCAACACGATGAAACTGGTCATCCGCCAGGCCCACATGAAAATCCAGCCCCAGCGGGCGAGAAATGCGCGCGGCTATGGATTCCCCAGGGCCTCGACCGTCGGCCCGACGCAGCACCTCGCCCACCAGCCAGCCATAGGTGATCGCCGCATAACCGTGGCCCTGCCCCGGCGTCCACCAAGGTTCTTCGGCCGCCAGCGCCGCCGTCATGGTGTCCCACTCGTAAAGCGCTTCGGCAGGCAGTTGCTCGCGCAGCGCAGGCAAACCGGCCTGATGGCAGAGCAGTTGACGCAAAGTGATCGATGCCTTGCCAGCCGCGGCGAATTCGGGCCAGAGCCTGGCCACGGGTTCGTCCAGCTTCAACTTGCCCTCTTCGACCAGTTGCAGAACCGCCACGCTGGTGAAGGTCTTGGTGCAGGAGAACAGGTTGAGAATAGTGTCGGTGTGCCAAGCCTCGGCACCGTCCTTGTCGGCAGTGCCCGCCCACAGATCGATGACGGTCTGGCCGCCGACCTGAATGCACAAGGCAGCTCCACGCTCCTGAGGATCGTCAAAAAGCGCCGCAAAGGCTTCACGTACCGCTTCGAATTGAAGTTCGTAATGACCCTGGATCTGCAACGGCTGACTCCTGACTGACGGTACTGGGCCTGATGACAGGCCGAATGGGCGCATATTGTTCCAGCGATCGGGCGCTTTGGGAACAGACCCGAGTCAACCGACAGCTGTTATTCAGGAAATCTCGCGGCGAAACGGCGGCAATGCATTGAGAATCGCCTTGCCATAACGCTGGGTGACGACGCGTCGGTCCAGCAGCGTGATGGTGCCGCGGTCTTCTTCGGTACGCAGCAGGCGGCCGCAGGCCTGAACCAGACGCAACGACGCATCGGGTACGGCGATTTCCATGAACGGGTTGCCACCACGCGCTTCGATCCACTCGGCCAGCGCAGCCTCGACCGGGTCGTCGGGCACCGCGAACGGAATCTTGGCGATGACCACGTGCTCGCAGTACGCACCGGGCAAGTCCACACCCTCGGCGAAGCTGGCCAGTCCGAACAGTACGCTGGACTCGCCGCTGTCGACCCGCGCCTTGTGCTTGTTGAGGGTTTCCTGCTTGGACAGGTTGCCCTGGATGAACACCTGCTTGCGCCAGTCACGGTCCAGGCCGTCGAAAACGTCCTGCATCTGCTTGCGCGACGAATACAGCACCAGCGTGCCTCGCGAACCTTCCACCAGCCCGGGCAGATCGCGAATGATCGCTGCGGTATGGGCCACCGAGTCACGCGGGTCGGCCTTGAGGTCCGGCACGCGCAGCACACCAGCGTCGGCGTGATGGAACGGGCTTGGCACCACGGCGGTAACCGCCCCTTTGGGCAGGCCGGCACGCATGCGGTAACGATCAAACTTGCCCAGCGCGGTCAGGGTCGCTGAAGTCACCAGCGCCCCGTAGGCGATGTTCCACAAGTTGCGACGCAGCATTTCAGCCGCCAGGATCGGGCTGGCATTGACCTCGATGTCGAACATTGCACCGCTGTCGGCCAGGGTCAGCCAGCGCGCCATGGGCGGGCTGTCTTCCGGATCTTCGGCGGTGAAGGCTGTCCACAATTCCCAGTTGCCATGTGCGCGGGCCAGCAGGCTGCCGAACAGCGGATACCATTCTTCGGCCTGATGGCTGGCGATGCCGATGTTGACCTCACCGTCCATGCCTTCCTTGAGCAGCTCGGTCAGGCGTGTAAACAGATCATCCAGGCGCGCAAAGCCCTTCTTGAGCTCGATGCCCATCTCGCGGATGTGCTCGGGAATCACGCCGCCGACAAAGCGGTGACGGGGCCGCTCGCGGCCCTGCATGTCTTCACCGGCGCGGAAGTCCGCCAGTTGCTCGCAGGCCCCGAACATGAACTGCTGATGCCCCTTGATCTCACGGGCCAACTCCGGCACCTGCTCAATCAGCTTGCCCAGATCGCCGGGCAGTGGGTGTTGGGCCAGCAGCTTGGCGAGGTTCTTGGCTGTCTGTTCAAGCCAGTCAGCGGTGGACTTCAGTCGGGTGTAATGAGCGAAGTGGCCGATGGCCTTGTCAGGCAGGTGATGGCCTTCGTCGAACACGTACAGCGTGTCACGCGGGTCGGGCAGCACGGCGCCGCCGCCCAGCGCGAGGTCCGCCAGCACCATGTCATGGTTGGTGACAATCACGTCAACCTTGCCCATGCCTTCGCGCGCCTTATAGAAAGCGCACTGCTGAAAGTTCGGGCAATGCCGGTTGGTGCACTGGCTGTGATCGGTGGTCAGCCGCGCCCAGTCCTGATCGGCGAGTTCCTGTGGCCAGCTGTCGCGATCGCCGTCCCACTTGTTGCCCGCCAGCTTCTGCAGCATGCTGGTGAACAGCTTCTGACTGGCTTCATCGACCTCGATCTTGAAGCCTTCTTCCTCAAACAGCTGCGCGGTCGCGTTGGTCGCGTCGCTCTCCTGCAGCAACGCGTCGAGTTTCGACAGGCACATGTAACGGCCGCGGCCCTTGGCAAGCGCGAAGGTAAAATTCAGACCGCTGTTGCGCATCAGGTCCGGCAGGTCCTTGTAGACGATCTGCTCCTGCAAGGCGACGGTCGCGGTGGCGATTACCAGCCGCTTGCCTGCCGCCTTGGCGGTGGGGATCGACGCAATGGCATACGCCACGGTCTTGCCGGTGCCCGTCCCGGCCTCGACGGCCACTACCGCAGGATCGCCCGAACGACGGCCCTCTTCATCGGTGTCAATGTCCCCCAGCACCTTGGCAACTTCAGCGATCATCAATCGCTGGCCATAGCGTGGCTTGAGGCTCTTGGCTTCGAGGAAACGCGAGTAAGCGCCCTGGATCTGGGTTTTGAGTTCGGTACTGATCATTGGCTTCGGTTCGGGGGCACGGCTAAAAAGGCTGGATAAATTTTCAGTAGTTCTGAGTGGGCGCTATCATAGCGCGCTAAATCCATCCGCGCAGAACGGAGTGTCCGATGACCGCTTTTTCTACTGTCTATACGCTGCATCTGCTGGCTGCCCTGGTGTGGGTTGGCGGGATGTTTTTCGCCTGGATGGTCTTGCGTCCAGCAGTCATTGCAGCACTTGAAGGCCCTTCTCGCTTGAAAGTGTGGGTCCAGGTGTTTCCACGCTTCTTCGTCTGGGTCTGGGCAGCCGTGGTGCTGCTGCCGATTACCGGCATCGGCATGATCCAGCTGAACTTCACCGGCTTTGAAACTGCGCCGCGCTATGTGCAGATCATGATGGGCCTGTACGTGGTGATGGTTGCGCTGTTCCTGCGTATCCATTCATTGCAGTTGCCGGAGTTGCGTCGCGCCGTGGACGCCGAACAATGGGCCGAAGGCGTAGCAGCACTCGGTCACATTCGCCGGCTGGTCGGAATCAACCTGATTATCGGCCTGGCAGTGGTGATATTGGCAGCCGCCCGTCCGGGCCTTTGAGGCAAAACGGAACATCGCGGGGCACTGGCGGTGACACCGCGCACAGCTTGCGGGCAGTTTCCTGCCCGATCGGTCATCTTCTGTGCCTGATATCCAAGCCATTCAACATCTTGAAACACTTTGGCATGGGCTGTGCAAACGTTTGCGATCAGCAGTACGCGCCCACGAAAAGGAGTTTCAATGCCACAGCCGCCATTCACTCGATCCGCAACGCCCTCAAGATTCCTCATGCCTCTGTTGTTCGCCGCCGCTGCGGCGTTGCCATGCACCAGCGTCCTGGCACAGCCCGCTGCCGAAGACTCGGCTCAAGGCGAAGCACTCAGCCCGCCCGCCTCGCCCAAGGAAGGCAAAGGCGCGTACTTTTCAGACTGGTTCAACCAGGACCTGACGCTGATCGGCAGCAAGGACATCAGCTTCGGCCCCAAGCCCAACGATGACATTTATCTGGAGTATGAGTACTTCGGCCGCAAGGGGCCGTTTGAGCTCTATGGCTATGTCGACGTACCGAAGATTCTCGGCATCGGCAATGATAATGACAAAGGCGTCTGGGATCATGGCTCGCCATTGTTCATGGAGCATGAGCCACGTATCTCCATCGACTATCTGGCCGGGCGCAGTCTGGCCGTCGGGCCGTTCAAGGAATGGTACGTCGCCTTTGACTGGATCTACGACCACGGCAGCAACTCGGCCAACCGTGCAAACACCCTGTACAGCGGCCTTGGCACTGACATCGACACCCACTCGCGGGTCAATCTGTCGGCCAACTTCTATGGCCGCTACCAGTGGGAGAACTACGGTGCCAGCAACGAATATTCGTGGGATGGCTATCGCGCCCAGCTCAAATACATCGTACCGATCAGCAAATTCGACAACGGCGCTTCGCTGACGTACATCGGCTTCACCAACTTCGATTTCGGTTCGGACCTCAAGAACGATCCGGCACGCACTGGCAACTCCACAGTCGCCACCAACGTGCTGCTTTACGCCTTCACGCACCTGCGCTTCACCCTGGTGGGTCGTTACTTCCACAACGGCGGCAACTGGCAGGACGGCAGCGAGCTGAACTTCGGCGAAGGCAACTTCCGCGCGCGCTCCGACGGCTGGGGATATTACGCAGGCGTGGGTTACCAGTTCTAAAACTGATTATGACGACAGGAGTTTTCATGAAACACATCACCCGCAACACACTTGGCGCCACACTGGCCCTGCTTAGCCCTGCCCTCTGGGCAGCCACCGCGCCGGTTACGCCAGTCACGCCCAAGGTCATGCTGGTCGCCATGTTTGCGCCCGAAGCGCAGAACTGGATCGACCGGCTGCATCTGACCAAGGAGATCCAGGTGCCCGGCCTTGCCGCCGAGTACCCGGCCATCCGCTGCAATGATCAGGACGTCTGCCTGCTGGTCACCGGCATGGGTCAGACCAATGCCGCAGCATCGACTCTGGCCCTGGCCCTGTCGCCGCAATTCGACCTGCGCAAGACTTACTTCATCGTCGCGGGCATTGCCGGCATCAACCCGCACCACGGCACACTCGGCACCACGGCCTGGGCGCATTATCTGGTGGAATTCGGCACGCAGTGGGAAATCGATTCGCGCGACGTGCCCAAGGAATGGCCGACCGGTTACCTGGGTATCAACACTAAGGGTCCGAACGAAAAGCCGCCGCTGGACTACAAGACTGAAGTCTTCGAGCTGAACCCCAAACTTCAGGCCAAGGCCTTCGCCCTGTCGCAAAAAGTGACGCTCAGCGAGAGCAAGGAATCTGCCGCCTGGCGCGTCAAGTACCCTTACGCCCCGGCCAATCAGCCGCCGCAGGTGACGCAGTGCGATACGCTGGCGGGCAACACGTGGTTTTCCGGAACGCGTCTGAGTGAGCGGGCGGAAGTCTGGACCAAGCTGCTGACCGACGGCAAAGGCGTGTATTGCACCACCCAGCAGGAGGACAACTCTACGTACGAAGCCCTGTTGCGAGCCAGCAAGGCAGGCAAGGTAGACGTCAACCGGCTGGCCGTGGTGCGCGCAGGTTCCGATTTCGACCGTCCGTATCCGGGTTACAGCGAAGTGGACAATTTGCTCAAGTATGCCGACCAGGGTGCCTTCGTACCGGCACTGGAAAACCTGTACCGCACCGGTAATCCGCTGGTGCAGGCCATTGTCGGCGACTGGAAGAACTGGGAAAAAGGCGTACCGCAGTAAGCGCGCTGCCGTAATGACTGCCCGGATCGTGGCCTTGCGCCTGATCCGGGCTGCCTCTCAAGAATGACAGCTGTTGAAGATTACAGGCGCTGCAGAATCAAACTGCCCGCGGGCCCTGCAACACCAGGCAGGCCGGGTTCGCCCGGTCTGCCTGGCTTGCCGCCGTCCGCGCGGTAGACGATGCAGCCCTTCGAAGCGCCGCCTTTGCCTGCCTTGCCGCCTTCACCACCCTTGCCTGCCGCGCCACCCGCAACATTCACCTTGATACGCTCGGCCGGAAAGCTCTGTGGCAGCTCCAGACGAACCTGCGCACCTGCTGCGCCGTCGTGGCCGTTGCCGCCACTATCACCGTTGTAACCACGCCCGGCCTGGCCCCAGGTACAGCCCGGCTCTTCGCCCGTGCCGCCATCGAGCCCGGCGTAGCCTGGGCTGCCCGCGCCGCCGCGTGCATCGATCGACAGTTGTTCGGCATTCAGGCTCTGCAAGCGCAGGGTCAGATTGCGCCCCGGAAGTGCAGGCTTCTCGAACGTGCCCGGAGCGCCTCGCGCAGTGATCTGGCTGCCGGTGCCGAATTCACCATGCACCACAACGAGGTTGAACGCCTGTACACCGGGGACGATGGCAATCCGCGCTTCGTGCCCTAGCACCAGTTCGCCGATCTTCACGTCATCGATACCGGCCGGGATCAGCAGGGTGCCGTAGTCGGCCACTTCAAGGCGCTCGACCTGCAGAACGCTGCTGTTGCCAGGCAGACGCATGAGCGAGTGTGGCGCGACAATAATCGCCTGAGCCATGGCCAGAGGGCTGAACAGTGCTGCCAGCAGAACGAGCTTACGCATGAGAGTGCCCTGTGGCCGAACGGCCGATGGATTGAACATGAAAAATGCCGAACAGGATGATTTTGCCCCGGTCGCGCCAGGGATGCCTGCGACCGCGCAGGCTGCCGTTGAACAGGATCAGTTCGAGCAAGTGAGTCAACAACAGTACGGCACCGGCCATGTCGATCATCACGCCAAACGGGCTGGGCGCTTCAATGACCGCATTGGCCAGGACTACCAGCCAGAAGCCCAGCATCAAGATTTTTCCCAGCCCCCAAAACACCTTCATCGCCTGCCCCCTTGTCATGATCCGTTACGAAAGCGCAGTCTGCGCGCGCTTTTCGTCGCCGCACAGTAGACGTGCTGTACGCCGAATATGCCAGCAGTGTATTGAAAAAGATCAAGCATAGATCGTTGTCGTCAGTCTGTGGGCGTTCGCCTGATACTGACGGCTGTTCAGAGCGGGTCCGGCAGGCTAGTCTTGTCAGTCAACCAGAGGACTTTCGATGACCGTCGGCTACTCATCCCGCACGCCGCAGCAAGCGCTGGCTGCCCTGCTCGACCGTTACGCACCCCAGCGTCTGCTGTTGATCGGCGCTCAGGCGTTCCCTGCGTTACAAGCCTTTCAGGAAGCACACCCGCAGACCGAGGTGGCGCTGGCCGAACCTGGCCCCCTGCCCGCAAATCTGGCGGCGCAACGTTTCGACCTGGCGCTGGTGGTCGATTGCCTGGAGCACATCCCCAAGCGCACCGGTCTGGAGCTGCTGGGCGGCATCCGCAACCTTAACGCCAGCCGCATTGCGGTACTGGCCGACTTACAGGCCTGCGGCTGGCAGGAGACCGACTTTTTCTCGCTGGCCCTGCAATCCAGCGAACGCTTCACCCGCGACGAGCAGGTGCTGAACCTGTTCACCTACGACTTGCGCGAATACAAACAGGTGCCTGACTGGCTGAACGCGAAGTATTGGGCCAACCCGGAGAATTTTGGAAAGTATTGGTGGTGACCTATGAGTAGTGCTATTTGCCCGTGCGGCAGCGGCGATCTGTTGCTGGCCTGCTGCGGTCGCTATCACGCAGGTCAGCCTGCGCCTTGCGCGGAAAAGCTGATGCGCTCGCGGTACAGCGCCTACGTGCTGGGGCTGACTGATTATCTGGTCCAGACGACGCTGCCTGTTCAGCAAAGCGGGTTGAACCGTGAGGCCATCGCTCAATGGAGCGCGCAGAGCACCTGGCTGGGGCTGGAGGTAGAAAGTTCGGAGGTATTTGGCGGCAAGCCCGAGCATGCGTTTGTGACCTTCACTGCCCGTTGGCACGACGGTAACGGTGAACACCGCCACAAGGAGCGCTCGTCGTTCGTGCAAAATCAAGGCCGCTGGTACTTTATCGATTCCACGGTCCCGCTCAAGGCCGGCCGCAATGACGCGTGTCCGTGTGGCAGCGAACAGAAATTCAAGAAATGCTGCTCGCCTTATGTGGTTTGAGATAGTCGAGATGATCGTTCCGCACGCTACAACGTAGGAATGCCGTGCGTGAGCCCTGCGCCGCACCATCACGCTCAAGACCGGACGCAGAGCGTCCAGAACGGCATGACGACGCGGAGCGTCGCACGATAGTCATGGTCACGCTCCGGTGGACACAAGTCGACCTAGAACTCCAGCTGCGCCGAGAACGCTACAGTGCGCGGGTCGCCCAGGTAGCTGCTGTTGAGCCAGTATTCCTTGTTGGCCAGGTTGCTGACGTTGACCCGCAGGGTCAAATCGTTTTCCGAAACGCGCATGCGGTAGCGGGCACCGGCGTCGAAGGTGGTAAAGGACGGCAGGTCGTTTTCGTTGCTTTGGTCGGTGTATTGCTTGCCGGTATAAAACGCGCCACCGGTTACCGCCAGCCCAGGCACCGGGTTGATATCGTATTCGGCATAGACCTTGGCCAGTTGCTTGGCGACGTTGGTCGGTGCGTTGCCTTCATCTGCGGCAATGCCGGTTTTCTTGATCTTCGGGTCCAGCAAGGTAAAGCCGCCGACCAGTGTCAGCTCCGGAACGACCTTGCCGGTCACGCTGAACTCCAGGCCGTTGTTTTCCTGACGTCCGTCCACCACGTAAATATTCGAGGCCGTGGTGTAGCCGTTGGGCTTCTCGATGTTGAACAGCGCCAGGGTAAACAGGGTTTCACCCAACGTCGCCTTGGCACCGATTTCATATTGCTCGCTGACTTCCGGTGCGAATGCCTGGCCGGCATTGGCCGCGCCGCTCGGGGCGACACCGCCGGATTGCAGACCTTCTATATAGGTGGCGTAAGTGGTCAGCCACGGCAGCGGCTTGTAGACCAGCGAGATGTTTGGCGAGGTCTTGCTTTCGTTGTATTTGGTCTCGGTCTCTGCGGAGCCGAAGGCCTTGGCGTAAACGAACTCGTTGGCGTAAGTCTTGATCTGCGTGTTGGTCACGCCAAGAATCGCCGACCATTGCTCGTTGAAGGTGATGATGTCGCCGATCAGGAAGTTGTTGCTCTCCGAGCTATTAGCCAGACGCTGGTTGCCGTGGCCAATCGAGTACGACGGTTTGCCGACCTGGGGTGTCTGGTCGAGCGGTATCGTGCCGACTGGCGAGGTGTATTGCGGACCAGGCTGACCAGGCGTGTACGGGATGTGGTCTTCGTACTGCTTCTGGCGAGATGTATTGCCCTGGTACCCCATCGTGACCTTGTGGCCGAGAAAACCGGTATCGAACGCTGCATCCAGAAACAGCGAGCCGGTCTTTTCTTCGGTTTCGATCGGTGCGAAGGCGTACAACGGCTGCGAATACAGACCCGCGCTGTACACCGTCGGCCCGGTGTAGGTGTTTTCCGAAGTGTATTGCTGGGCTGCAAAGGCCGCGCGCAAGGTGAATGTATCGTTCAAGCGCCATTTGGCGCGCACGCCCGCCTTGTCGGATTCATAATCGGAAAACGACCACTTCTGGCTGTAGAGTTTGTCGTTGTCCAGCGAGGCTGCGCTTGGGCGTAACGACTGGTCACCAAAGTACCAATAGCTGGTCAGACCGCGGATTTCGGTCTTTTTGTGTGAAGCGTCGAACTGCACCAGCAGGTCGTCGGAGACGTTCCAGTCCAGCGCCAGGGAAATCATTTCGCGACGACGCTTGTTCATGTCGACAGCGGTTTCGCCATCCTGAGTCAACACGTTCAGGCGATAGGCAAACTTGCCTTCGCTGTCGATCGGCCCGCCGAAATCGCCATGCAGGTAGTAGTTCTCGCCACCGGCATTGCCCAGCGTGACACTGTTATAGCGTTCGTAAGTGGGGCGCTTGATGACGTAGTTGACCAGCCCGCCCGGCGAGGCCGGGCCATACAGGAAACCGGTCAGACCGGTGATGACTTCCAGCTGTTCCATCTCTTCAATGTAGTTGCTGCCATCAGCACCATTGGTAAAGCGCAAGCCGTCATTGGCGATGTTCAGGCTGCCCGAGCTGCTGAAACCACGAATGTTGACGGCGCTGGCATAACCGGCGCTGGTCGGTGAGTACATCTGGGTGAACGGGTTGTGCTTGATGACATCGTCGAGCGAGGTGGCCTGAATGTTTTTCAGTAGAGCCTGAGGCGTCACACTGATGGAGTACGGCGCGTCCTGCAGTTTCATGCCGCCCAGTGCACCGACGCTGCTGATGTTCTCGCTGCGATAACCTGCAGCTTCCGAGCCTTCGGCGGGCGCGCTGTTGGCGTTGATGTTCACGTCCGACAGGTTCAAGGCGTTCTGCTCCATGACCATCAGCGTGTAGGTCCCGGCGCTGCTCTGCACCAGTTGCAGGCCGCTGCCACGCAACGCCTCACGCAAGGCTGTCGCCGCGTCGAAATCCCCCTTCACCGCTGGGCTTGTTTTGCCAGCAACCAGCGCAGGATCGAGGCTCAATGCCAGACCACCCTGGCTGGAAATCTGGTTCAGCGTGGTCGCCAGGGGGCCTGCAGGCAGGTCATAGGCAACCACGCTGGCCTGCTGCGCGGCCATCAGCAGCGGGCTGGCCAGCGGCGTGCACAGGGCAATCGCCACGGCCAACAGACTGGGACGCAGAAGGGTGTCTAACGAACGGGACATCGGGCAACTCCTGATGGAATATTTCTCAATGCCTGTTAGCCGAGCGAAAGTTCGAAAGTAACAGAGCTGATTGAAAATAATTCCGTTTCAGGATTCAGTTGGCCCGCAGCATTACTCCGGAATGACCTTCAGGTGAGAAGTATCGGGAGCCGCCTGCGACTCGGGCCTTTCGGCCTGCCCCATGTCGCTGCCCACCGGTGCCAGGCTCAACCGGGAAAGATCCAGCAGTGGCGCTGCGGGCTGAGGTTTGGCGGGCGACAGGTCGGCCCCCGCTTCGGCCACCGAATAGTCCGGCGCATCGACATTTTCGAAAGCAGCCATATACGCGTCACGCGGTTTGATCTGCAGACGGCCCGTACCCGACTGCGGGCCAGCCGGAGATTTACGCAACCAGGTCGGTGCGTCGGGCGGCGGCGCCAGTTCGACCTCTTCCATGGGCAGCGGCGTATTCATTTCCAGCACATGGACCCGTGCGCCTGCCCGCTCCAGCGTAGCGCGGTATTTTTCAGCGGTTGCCGCATCGAGATTGTTTTTCAGGACCAGTCGGCGCCCGGAGAACAGAAGCTCCAGACGCTCGGCGTCGGCATTGAACAGCTTGCCAAGGTTGGCCCTGACCTTCTCGGGCTGGGCTCCGGCGACCAGTTCGGCACTGAAGACAATTTCGTAGACATTCATGGAGACACCGGTAAGCACGTCAATAAAAAGTATGGCGTAGCATCAGACAGCGCAACAAGCGCGTTACCCTTGACCGTCGAGTTGTTAGACTCAGGCGTCAAACGGAGCACATCCATGTTTTTTCAGGCGCACATTACAAGAATCATAAACCTCGCGCTGATCATGTTCGGTCTCAGCGGATGCTCGTTACTGAGCTTTGACAGCGTCCAGGATCCGGAAGTGCATTTGCTCAAAGTCCAGGTGGTCAAGGCAAGGCTGACACAACAGGATTTCAAGCTGTATTTCGAGGTCGATAATCCCAACGACTCGGACCTGTTCGTGCGCGGCCTGAACTACAAGATCTCGCTCAATGACGTTGTGCTCGCAGACGACCAATTCAGTGATTGGTTTTTCGTCGATGCGCATAGCCGGAAAACCTTTGTGGTGCCTGTTCGTACCAACCTGTGGCGTTACGCGAAATACATCGCTCAACTGCTGAAAAAACCTGATGAGCTGATCCATTACCGGCTTGAGGGCAAGCTCAAGACCGGAATGCTGTTCAGGCACAACGTGCGGATCGGCAAAACCGGCGACGTGGCACCAGATGAGCTGATTCAACGCAAATAATCACGTGGCCTAACCGCCCAGCTTGCCCTTGATCAGCTCCAGCAGAAACTTCCAGATATCCGCCGCCCACAATGCCCGATTGATTGCGCTGATCAACGCTCCACCAAACGAGCCCAACAAAAAGCCCACGCCGGTGGTGTTGCGAGGGTCCGCCACGCCAAGATAATCACTGGCGATGCCGGTGAGAAACACCGCACAGGCCACGCCGGTGACCAGAAAAACCAGCCAGGCACGCCAGTCGAGCAAGCCTGCCTTATGCCACCAGCCAGAGATGATTGCACCCACCAGACCGGCGACCAGCCATTCGCCTCTGTCTGCCAAACCATTCAAGATATCCATCGGACCTGACTCCGCTCAAGAGATACAGCCGTTCACGAACACAGAAATTCAGACGCTGAGAGCCTGCCATTCGAATGGCAGGGAACGGGTTGATGAGGGTCATCCTGGTTGACGTTCGGGCCCGCCCTGCCCTTTATCGCTTCCTTGCGCGTATTGCGGGTCGATGCGACGGCGGTATTTGAAGCCGAAACCAAAAAATTAAGCATGCTTAAAAATAAAATGAAACGTTTGCCATCAAACGTGGCGGAGTACCGTATAAAGGCTCAGTTGTCGATATAGCGCTGCCAGCCGATCCTTACCGAACCGTCTGGCTGACGGTCGACCTCGATCCCTTCGGTTTCTTCGATTTCCCGGAGCACCACGTTCCAGCTGTCCACAGGCTCATCGTCGCGTCGGGCTACGATGACCCACTGGATCTTCTGAACATTCGGCGCAGATACCAGCCGTTGAATGCGCTTGCCGATCTGTTAATAAGACGACGCACCTGTCGGCCCATTACGAGTGCCAGTCATGACTGCCTCCCGGAGATAACTGTATATAAATACAGTATTCCAGCTGCGAGACCTGCGCAAGCACTTCGTAGGACGCGCCCCGCCTCACGTCGCGACGGATAACGTCCGCAAGCCTTGTACAACAAGGCTCATAGCCTGGCGGTCATTCTCACGGCCACGCCAATGATGCGACAGTCGGCACCACACTCGATCATTTTGTACGCAGGATTCAAGGGCTTCAGGTAGCGCGTGCCGCCGTCCTCGACCAGCTTCTTGAAGGTTGCCTCGTTGCTGGCGGGCAGCTTGGCGATCACGAGCTTGCCGGGCTGCACATCGGCTTCTGTATCAACCAGAATCATCATCCCCTCTGGCACGCTGACGCCAGTGGGTGCAGTCATCGAGTCACCCTTGACCTCCAGCCAGAACGCCGGGCCCTTGGAGTCGTAATCGGAGATTTCATAGCGATCGGAAAAACCGTCGGGGTAAGGCTCGACGGCTTCCTCCCAGGAACCTGCCGACACCCAGCTGATTACCGGATAACGAAAGGACATGTTCGGCTGATCGATCAGGGCAACGTTGGCGTCAAAGGGGGCGTCCTTTTCAGGCCCTTCGCCAATCGCCAGCCACTCGGCACGAAAGCCCGTGGCCCGCGCCAGTGCATAGAGGTTTTCCGGCCGCAGGCTTTTGCTTTCGCCGCTGATCCATTGGGTGACGGCAGAATTGGCAACGCCGCACTGTGCGGCAATTTCCCCTTTCTTCATGCCGCTGGCGGCAATTGCCCTGGCGATACGCTCTTGTCGGGTCATAACGTTGGCTCTGCGCATGAAAATACAAAGACGCTGAAAAACGCCCGAAAAAATAAGCATACTTAAATTTGCAGTAATATGTGAATCGAAATATGTCGATACTGCTTCGTCCCGATTTGCTGGATAATGCGCGCCAGATTTATTTGCGGAGTAAAACCGATGAACCAGCAAGCCCATGTTCATGGCCCCGATTGCAACCACGACCATGATCACGATCATCACGACCACCAGCATGGCCACGTGCACGGTCCGAACTGCGGGCATGCCCACCAGGAACCGGTGCGCAACACCCTGAAAGATGTAGGTCGCAACGACCCTTGCCCGTGCGGCAGCGACAAGAAATTCAAGAAATGCCACGGCGCGTAAAGCGTTGAGCGTTCTTCTGACGGCCTGCATGAGCAGGCCGTTTTCATTTGCGCGCGTCTTCACACGCAGTGGAGCGAGAGGCGTGTGGCCAGCTTCTGCAAAATCCTGAAATAAACTCGCCCTCCCCGCTTGCGCGCTGACGGCCTGCTCTCTAACGTAGCGACTTTTGTACGTTACCCCTCCAGGAGCTTGCCCATGGCCTCGCCAGCCCTTCGTCATTTTCTACCCCGATTCGGCGCTGCCGCCGCTGCGGCGAGTTTCCTGAGCCTTGCCGGCTGCCAGTTGGGCGGCGGTGATCCAGAGACCGTACTGCCTGCTTCCGGGACGTTCCCGCTCAAAGGGCTGGCGCAAAACGTTTCCGTGCGCCGCAACAACATGGGCATGCCGCTGATTGAAAGCAGCACGTATCACGATGCGCTGTTCACCCTCGGATACATCCATGCCGGTGACCGCATCGGTCAGATGCTCGGCATGCGCCTGCTGGCGCAGGGCCGTTTGTCGGAAATGGCCGGGGCGGACGCGCTGGAAGTCGACCGTTTGATGCGCTCGGTCAACCTCAAGCAAAACGCCAGCGACCTGTATAACGCCGCCTCGCCTCGCTTGAAGCGCTTCTTCGACGTCTATGCGCGCGGCGTTAACGCTTACCTGTTCCGCTACCGCGACAAGCTGCCGGCCGATGTCGCCAATTCGGGCTACAAGCCGGAGTACTGGAAACCGGAAGACTCGGCGCTGATCTTCAGCCTGCTCAATTTCAGCCTGTCGGTGAACCTGCAGGAAGAGCTTTCGGCGCTGGTGCTGGCGCAGAAAGTCGGGGCAGACAAACTTGCCTGGCTGCTGCCGACCTACCCTGACGAAGAACTGCCATTTGCCGAAGCCGACAAGCTCAAGGGCCTGAACCTGAATAATCAGGTCAATGGCCTGAGCGACCTGAACAAGATCGCCTTGCAGCTCTCGGACCTGAACATGCTTGGCGTTGCAGCCTCCAGCAACTGGGCCATCGCGCCGCAACGCAGCCGAAGCGGCAAGAGCCTGCTGGCCAGCGACATGCAACTGCCTGCCGGGCTCAACTCCGCCTGGAGCTTCGTGCAGATCCGAGCGCCGAAATATCAGGTGTCCGGTGTTTCCATCGCAGGCTTGCCGCTGGTCCTGAGCGGCTTCAACGGCAAGCTGGCGTGGAGCATGAGCAACGTCAAGGGCGACAACCAGGACCTGTTTCTGGAGAAGATCAAGCGCGAAGGCAACCGCGTGTCTTATATGGCTGACGGCAAATGGCTGCCCGCTACTGCCCATCAGGAGACCTTTCTCGTCAAGGGTGGTAGCCCGCTTCGCGAAACCGTATACGAAACCCGCCACGGCGCGCTGCTCAACGCATCTGCAACGCCACCGGACAATGGCTTGAGCCTGGCGCTGCAAGTACCCAACTTCAAGGACGACAAGAGCCTGGACGCATTCTTTGATCTGTCCCGCGCACCTAACGTCGAGAAGGCCTTCGACACCAGCCGCGAGATTCGTGCGATTACCCTGAACATGATCTTCGCCGATGCCTCGAACATTGGCTGGCAGGTCACCGGCCGTTTCCCGAACCGCCGTGAAGGCCAGGGCCTGCTGCCTTCGCCGGGCTGGGATGGCAAATACGACTGGGACGGTTTCGCCGACTCGATGCTCCATCCTTACGACCAAGACCCGCGTCAGGGCTGGCTAGCGGCGGCTAACCAGCGCACGATTCCGAAAGGCTATGGCATGCAGCTTTCCAACTCGTGGGGCTACCCGGAGCGTGCCGAGCGTATCGCCGAGCTGGCCAACAGCGGCAAGCAGGACCTGCGCAGCACCATCGCCATGCAGTACGACCAGACCACGACATTCGCGGCCAAACTCAAGACCATGTTCCAGGCACCGGGCATGAGCAAGCCGCTCAAGCAGGCCATCGACGCCCTGCCGGAAGCGGATCGTAACAAGGCCCGCGAAGCGTTCACGCGCCTGATGGCATTCGATGGCAAGCTCAGCGCAACGTCGGCTGACGCTGCGCTGTACGAGCTGTTTCTGCAGGAAAGCGCCAAGCAGATTTTCCTTGATGAACTGGGCCCGGAAACCAGTCCTGCCTGGCAGGCGCTGGTGGCCAACGCCAGCTCGTCGTATTCGCCGCAAGCCGACCATTTGCTGGGCCGTGATGACAGCCCGTACTGGGATGACGTCAAAACCCCGCAGAAAGAAGACAAGCCAGCCATCCTGGCGCGCAGTCTGGCGGCTGCTGTCACCAGTGGCGACAGCCTGTTGGGTAGCGATCACAAGGCCTGGCAATGGGGCAAGCTGCACCGCGACAACTGGACCTCGACCAGCCCGCTCGCCAAACAGTTGGGTGGCGGCGAGTTCAATCGCGGTGCCTCTCCGGCAGGTGGTGACCACAGCACGCTGAACGTGTCCGGTTTCGAGTGGGGTAAAGGCTTCGATACACACGTGGCCCCCGGCCTGCGCATGATCGTCGACTTCAGCCTTGTCGAGCCCATGACCGGCCTGATCAGCACCGGCCAGTCCGGCAACCCGGCCAGCCCGTTTTATGCCAACAGCATCGAGCCGTGGCAGAAAGGTCAATACATGTCGATCCCGCTGCAACAGCAGAACTATGAAAAAGGCTACGGCAAGCAACGCCTGACACTCACGCCGGGCAAGTAAGCGCCGAAAACCGGACGCGGAGCGTCCAGAACGGCATACCCACGCGGAGCATGGGCACGATAGTGTTCTCCCGAACGCCTATCGTTCCGAATGCTCCAGCGAGCATACCTACGCGGAGCAGGCTCCCGAACGCCCGTTCCCAAGCTCCAACAGGCATATACCCACGCGGAGCAGGCTCCCGAACGCCTATCGTTCCCACGCTCCGCGTGGTAATGCATTTCGTGACGCTCCGCGTCACACCGTTCTGCGATTCAGTGAGATTCAGGCTCGACTTGAGTCACCTTTTCGCCCCTCGGCGACCTACTTTGATGGGGCCAAAGTAGGCAAATCCCCTCGCTCCTGTTTCCGGCCCGACTTCGTCGGGTTCCTTCGCCCTGTCACTCAGGTCGCACTCTGCGTCGTCATTGCCATCGTGATAAAAAAGCGCTTTTATGCACAGTAGTGTTATTTCGGATATTTATCGTTCATCACGCTCCGTAGCGCACGCAAACTCCCCGAACTTCCCGCCCTGCCCCGGCTCATAGCTAACAAGCCCATCCATACGGTTGCCTCATGGATCTTGTCGTTGCTCGTCCCGAAGGTTTGTACTGCCCACCCGGTGATTTCTATATCGACCCGTGGCGCCCGGTCGAACGGGCAGTCATCACCCACGCGCATGGTGACCATGCCCGTACCGGCAACGAGCATTACCTGTCGGCGGCCAGTGGCGAGGGCATTCTGCGTTCGCGCCTCGGGCAGGACATCAATCTGCAGACCCTGGAATACGGCGAAACCATCACCCATCACGGCGTGAAACTGAGCCTGCATCCGGCCGGGCATGTGTTGGGGTCGGCGCAAGTGCGACTGGAGTACCAAGGCGAGGTCTGGGTTGCTTCCGGCGATTACAAAGTCGAGCCGGACGGCACGTGTGCGGCCTTCGAACCGGTGCGCTGTCATACCTTTATCACCGAATCGACCTTCGGCCTGCCGATCTATCGCTGGGCACCGCAGGCGCAGATTTTTGAAGACATCAACCAGTGGTGGCGTGGCAATGCGGCTCAGGGCAAGGCCAGCGTGCTGTTCGCCTACTCGTTCGGCAAGGCGCAACGCATTCTGCATGGCATTGATTCCCAGATCGGACCGATTCTGGTGCATGGCGCTGTCGAGCCGTTGAACCGGGTCTACCGCGAAGGCGGCATTCGTATTCCGGAAACCCAATACGCTGGCGACTTCAAAAAGACTGATCCGGCCCTGCGCCAGGCGTTGATTCTCGCCCCGCCCTCGGCCGGTGGCAGCAGTTGGATGAAGCGCTTCGGCGAATACAGCGATGCCTTTGCCAGCGGCTGGATGATGCTGCGCGGCACTCGACGTCGGCGTGGCGTGGATCGCGGTTTCGTGCTGTCCGATCACGCCGACTGGCCGGGCTTGCTTTGGGCCATCGAACAGACTGGTGCCGAGCGGGTCATGGTCACCCACGGTTCGGTCGGCATACTGGTGCGTTATCTGCGCGAACTGGGTCTGGATGCGCAAGGCTTCAGCACCGAATACGGCGATGAAGAAGACAGCAATCCGGCGACGGCAGAGCCTGAGGCAGCAACTGCGGGGGCGGCTCAGTCATGAAAGCCTTCGCGGAACTCTACGCACAGCTGGACGCAACCACATCGAGCAACGCCAAACTTGCCGCGATGCGTGACTATTTCGAGAAAGCGGCTGCAGAGGATGCTGCCTGGGCCGTGTACTTCCTGTCCGGTGGACGCCCCAGGCAACTGGTGCCGACCCGCGTGTTGCGCGAGCAGGCAATGACTCTGGCGAATCTGCCGGAGTGGCTGTTCGAAGAGAGCTATCAGGCGGTCGGCGATCTGGCGGAGACCTTGTCGTTGTTACTGCCCCAGGCCGATCACAGCAATGACGAGGGCCTGGCCACCTGGATGGAAGAAAAATTGCTGCCGTTACGCGGGCTGCCGCCCGAAGAGCTGGCAGCCCGCCTGCCGATGTTCTGGTCACAACTGGACCGCAGCAGCCTGATGGTCTGTATCAAACTGATCACCGGCAGTTTCCGGGTTGGCGTGTCGAAACTGCTGGTGACGCGCGCACTGGCTGCGCTGGCCGATATCGACAGCAAGCGCGTCGCCCAACGACTGGTTGGCTATACCGACCTGTCACATCGGCCCAGCGCCGAGCGTTACCTGAAACTGATCGCGCCTGAATCCGAAGACGAGCACGCACAACGTGGCGGTCAGCCCTATCCGTTTTTTCTTGCCCATTCCCTGCAACAGCCCGCCGATCAGTTTGAGGAGTTGCTCGGGGCGGCCGAGAACTGGCAGGTGGAATGGAAGTGGGACGGTATTCGCGCGCAACTGGTCAAACGTGACGGACGCTTGTGGATCTGGTCGCGCGGCGAAGAGCTGGTCACCGACCGGTTTCCCGAGCTGCACAGCCTGGCGCAGTGCCTGCCTGACGGCACAGTTATCGACGGAGAAATCGTCGTCTGGAAAGCCCCCGAGCCGAGCCCCGATAGCGGCGCTGAATTTGCGTTGAACGGTGATGCCACCGCATCGTTACCTTCGGTTCAGCCCTTTGCCCTGCTGCAACAAAGGATTGGCCGCAAGACCCTCGGCAAGAAAATTCTCGCTGACGTTCCCGTGGTGGTGCTGGCCTATGACCTGCTTGAATGGCAAGGCGATGAATGGCGCAGCCGACCGCAACATGAACGTCGCACACAACTGGAAACCTTGATCGAAAGCGTCCAGAGTGAGGTGCTGATGCCCTCCCCGCTACTCACCGGCAAGGATTGGCTTGATCTGGCGACTCAACGTGAAGCCTCTCGCAGCCTGGGCGTCGAGGGCATGATGCTCAAGGCCCGCGACTCGCTGTACGGCGTCGGTCGCACCAAGGACATGGGCGTGTGGTGGAAATGGAAAATCGACCCGTTCAGTGTCGATGCCGTGCTGATCTACGCGCAACGCGGCCACGGCCGACGTGCCAGCCTGTACAGCGACTACACCTTTGCGGTGTGGGACGGCCCGCCCGACGCCAGTGAGCGCACGTTGGTGCCATTCGCCAAAGCCTACTCAGGGCTGACCGATGAGGAAATGCGCAAGGTCGACGCCATCGTTCGTAAAACCACCGTGGAAAAATTCGGCCCGGTGAGCAGCGTCACACCGACGCTGGTATTCGAACTGGGCTTTGAAGGCATCGCCTTGTCAAAGCGCCACAAGAGCGGCATTGCGGTGCGCTTCCCGCGTATGTTGCGCTGGCGGCAGGACAAGCCGGTGGCCGAAGCCGACAGCCTGGCGTCATTACAGGACCTGCTGAATTGATGCACTGAAAAAGTGCACGAGAAATGACGCGCACCTTTTTGAAACATTGCGTGACGCCGAAGTTTGCGTGCCCGCAAAAACCTTTCTCTTTCGTTACCAATCTGCCGCTCGCCGCGAGATGAATGGGGGTCGGTTTGCCTCATGAAGAACAACATCCGGCCCATAAACGCGCCAAGGCGGCAGATTGCCAGTCTTTTATATGAAATAGCGACAACGCCTTACATTTCAAACGCACGTTCATCGCTCTGGTTCGGAAATTGCTACCTTCTGCCAGTCTGGCACTTGCCGGTAGCACGCTTCGCGTATTCCCAACGCCCCATTTAAGGTTTTAAGGACTGAACAATGAAAAAAGCATGGCTGACTCTTTCTGCACTGGCTCTGTGCATCTCCGCCGGTAACACCATGGCCAAGGAATACAAGGAACTGCGCTTCGGCGTCGATCCATCTTACGCACCGTTTGAATCCAAAGCCGCCGACGGCAGCCTGGTCGGCTTCGATATCGACCTGGGCAACGCGATCTGCAAAGAGCTGAAAGTCACCTGCAAATGGGTTGAAAGCGATTTCGACGGCATGATCCCCGGCCTCAAGGCACGCAAGTTCGACGGCGTGATTTCCTCGATGACCGTGACCCCTGCTCGCGAAAAAGTCATCGACTTCTCCAACGAATTGTTTTCCGGCCCGACCTCGCTGGTGTTCAAGAAAGGTGCAGGCTTTACCGCCGACAAGGCCAGCCTGAAAGGCAAGACTGTGGGCTATGAGCAAGGCACTATCCAGGAAGCCTACGCCAAGGCCGTACTGGACAAGGCCGGTGTATCCACCAAGGCCTACGCCAACCAGGATCAGGTTTACGCCGACCTGACTTCCGGTCGTCTGGACGCTTCGATCCAGGACATGCTGCAAGCCGAACTGGGTTTCCTGAAATCGCCAGCCGGTGCTGATTACGAAGTCAGCAAGCCTATCGACAGCGAATTGCTGCCAGCCAAAACCGCCATCGGCATCGCCAAGGGCAACAAAGAGCTGAAAGCGCTGCTGGATAAAGGCATCAAAGCGATGCACGACGACGGCACCTACGCCGAAATCCAGAAAAAGCATTTTGGCGACCTGAACCTGTACAGCGGCAAATAACACCCCGACGCCCATCGATTTCGGCGATGATTCGCCGCCCGATCGATGGGCGTCTCTGTTTTTGAAAGCAAGGCCTATCCATGCTCGATGCACTCATGCAAAACCTGGGACTCTCGGCATTCAGCCTGAAGGGCTTTGGCCCGCTGTTGCTGGAAGGCACCTGGATGACCATCAAACTGGCTGTGCTGTCCCTCGCGCTGAGCATCCTGCTCGGGCTGATCGGGGCAAGTGCCAAACTGTCGAGCTCGGCGCTGCTGCGCGTGCCGGCACAAATTTATACAACACTGATCCGCGGTATCCCGGACCTGGTGTTGATGCTGTTGATTTTCTACAGCCTGCAAACATGGCTGACCATGCTCACCGACGCGATGGAATGGGAATACATCGAGATTAACCCGTTTGGCGCGGGTGTCATCACTTTGGGCTTCATTTATGGGGCATATTTCACCGAGACGTTTCGCGGCGCGATTCTGTCCGTGCCTCGCGGTCAGGTGGAAGCAGCGACGGCCTATGGACTGAAACGCGGCCAGCGATTTCGCTACGTTGTGTTCCCGCAAATGATGCGTTACGCACTGCCGGGGATCGGCAATAACTGGCAGGTACTGCTCAAGGCTACGGCGCTGGTATCGATCATCGGCCTGGCTGATCTGGTCAAGGCCTCGCAGGACGCCGGCAAAAGTACCTATCAGTTGTTCTACTTTCTGGTGTTGGCGGCATTGATCTACCTGCTGATCACCAGCGCCTCGAACTTCGCCCTGCGTTGGGCTGAACGGCACTATGCCGCAGGCAGCCGGGAGGCACAGCGATGATCGAATTGTTACAGGAATACTGGAAACCCTTCCTTTATACAGACGGCGTAAATATCACTGGGCTGGCCATGACCATGTGGCTGCTCAGCGCCTCTATCGCCATCGGCTTCTGCGTGTCGATCCCGCTGTCGATTGCACGGGTGTCGAAAAACCGCTGGGTACGCTGGCCAGTGCAGTTCTACACCTACCTGTTTCGCGGCACGCCCCTCTATATACAGTTGCTGATTTGCTACACCGGCATTTACAGCATTGCTGCGGTGCGTGAACAGCCGATGCTGGATGCGTTTTTTCGCGATGCGATGAACTGCACAATCCTGGCCTTCACCCTGAACACCTGTGCCTACACCACAGAGATCTTTGCCGGTGCGATCCGCAGCATGGCCCATGGTGAAGTCGAGGCGGCCAAAGCCTATGGCCTGACCGGCTGGAAGCTTTATGCCTACGTGATCATGCCATCGGTGCTGCGCCGTTCGCTGCCGTACTACAGCAATGAAGTGATCCTGATGCTGCACTCGACCACGGTGGCCTTTACCGCCACGGTGCCAGACATCTTGAAAGTGGCGCGGGATGCCAATTCTGCGACCTTCATGACCTTCCAGTCCTTCGGTATCGCCGCCGTCATGTACCTGACCGTGACGTTCATTCTGGTCGGGCTGTTCCGCCTTGCCGAACGCCGCTGGCTGGCCTTTCTCGGCCCGGCCCACTAATCAGGACTGAACATGCGCCATCACACCCATGACTTGCTGTCGCCAGTGCCAGGCACTGCCCGGCAGGTCCACAGCTTTCACTACGGTCCGCAAAACGGGTCCGGCAAGGTTTATATCCAGGCTTCACTGCATGCGGACGAACTGCCGGGCATGCTGGTTGCCTGGTATCTGAAGCAGCGTCTGGCAGAACTGGAAAGTGCTGGTCGCCTGCTGGGTGAAGTCGTCGTAGTGCCGGTCGCCAACCCGATTGGTCTGGAACAGGTCCTGATGGACACACCTTTGGGCCGCTACGAGCTGGAAAGCGGCCAGAATTTCAATCGCTGGTTCAGCGACCTTGGCGCGCAGGTCGGCGATGATATCGAAGCCCGGCTGACTGCCGATGCAGAGCACAACGTCGCACTGGTGCGGGACAGCCTGAGAGCGGCGCTGAATGCCGTACCCGCAACCACCCAATTGCAATCGCTGCGCCTGACCCTGCAGCGCCTGGCTTGCGATGCCAGCATGGTGCTGGACCTGCACTGTGATTTCGAATCGGTCGAGCACCTGTACACCACGCCCGAAGCCTGGCCGAAAGTCGAGCCGCTGTCGCGCTACCTGGGTGCACAAGCCAGCCTGCTGGCGACCGACTCGGGTGGTCAGTCGTTCGACGAATGCTTCACGCTGGTCTGGTGGCAATTGCAGCAACGCTTCGGTGAGCGCTTTCCGATCCCCATGGGCAGCTTCTCGGTGACACTGGAGTTGCGCGGGCAAGGCGATGTAAACCATGCCCTCGCCAGCCGTGACTGTCAGGCCATCATTCATTACCTGATCGACGCAGGCATCATCGACGGCGAACTCCAGCCGCTGCCCGAACTGCTCTATCCCGCTACGCCATTGGCAGCGGTCGAACCGGTGACCACGCCAGTCGGCGGCCTGCTGGTGTTCTGCGCGATGCCCGGCGAACACGTCGAGGCTGGCCAACTGATTGCCGAGGTCATCGACCCGATCAGCGACACCGTGGCCTGCATCCATGCCTTGAACGCGGGCCTGCTGTACGCCCGCTCGCTGCGCCGCATGGCGACTGCCGGCATGGTCATTGCGCACATCGCTGGCACCCAGGCCTATCGCAGCGGCTATCTACTTTCTCCTTGAGGACCTGTCATGTACAAACTGACCATCGATGGCCTGCACAAAAGCTATGGCGACAACAAAGTGCTCAAAGGCGTATCGCTCAAGGCCAGCAGCGGTGACGTGATCTGCCTGATCGGCGCCAGTGGCTCCGGCAAGAGCACCTTTCTGCGCTGCATCAACTTTCTCGAACAGCCCAATGACGGGGCAATGAGCCTGGATGGCAAGCAAGTACGCATGGTCAGCGATAAGGACGGCATGCGCGTTGCCGACGCGGATGAACTGCAGCGCATCCGCACGCGGCTGGCGATGGTGTTTCAGCACTTCAACCTGTGGGCGCACATGACCGTGCTGGAAAACATCACCATGGCTCCACGCCGCGTACTGGGCGTGCCCAAGGCCGAAGCCGAGGCCCGCGCGCGCAAGTACCTGGAGAAGGTCGGGCTGCCGGAGCGCGTCGCCGATCAGTACCCGGCGTTCCTGTCGGGCGGCCAGCAGCAGCGCGTGGCCATTGCCCGTGCACTGGCAATGGAGCCGGAAATCATGCTGTTCGACGAACCCACCTCGGCACTGGACCCGGAACTGGTCGGTGAAGTGCTGAAGGTCATTCAGGGCCTGGCCGAGGAAGGCCGGACCATGATTCTGGTGACACACGAGATGGGCTTTGCACGCAAGGTTGCGAGCCAGGTGGTGTTCCTGCACCAAGGCCAGATAGAAGAATCCGGCCACCCGGACGAGGTGCTCAACAATCCGAAAAGCGAGCGCTTACAGCAGTTTTTGAGTGGCAATCTGAAGTAGCGCTTTTTGTGTATGAAGCCGGAAACGCCTGGTAACCGGAACTGAAATATCCACGACTATCGCCCCCACTCCAGCGTGGGGATGCAGTGCTCGACGCTCTGCGTCGCACGATAGTTGAGATTATCGTTCCGCACGCTCCA
>NZ_JAWHOP010000003.1:92397-148822 GCF_032586995.1 Pseudomonas syringae group sp. J248-6
GCGTGGGAATGCAGGTCTCGACGCTCTGCGTCGCCAGGAGGACGCGGAGCGTCCGGAAAGGCATGCGACGCGGAGCGACGCACGATATTGAGATCATCGTTCCGCACGCTCCAGCGTGGGAATGCAGGTCTCGACGCTCTGCGTCGCCAGGAGGACGCGGAGCGTCCGGAAAGGCATGCGACGCGGAGCGGCGCACGATAGTTGAGATTCCGCATGCTCCAGCCATATAACCATTTAAAACTATTACCCTTTCTTCGCTGTCTCTGACTTAACGCCACTCAGAGCACACGCAAACGGATGAGCAGACCCACCGATTTCGCTCGACGATGGTTTCTCGCCCGGGGCTGGAAGCCGTTCGCTTTTCAGAAGGAGGTCTGGGCGGCGGTGAAGAAAGGTGAGTCCGGCCTGCTGCATGCCAGTACCGGCTCAGGCAAGACTTATGCAGTCTGGTTTGCCGCACTCAACCGCTTCGCCAAAGCCAATACGCTCACCGCTGACAACAAACCTCGTAAACGCAAACCGCCCGCTGAACCGCTGAGTGTGCTGTGGATCACGCCCATGCGCGCCTTGGCCGCCGATACCGCCAGAGCCCTTGAAGCACCATTGGCCGAGCTGGATATTCCATGGTCGGTGGGCTTGCGCACCGGCGATACCAGCGGCAGCGAACGCGCCCGGCAGAGCCGGCGGCTGCCCTCTGCCCTGATCACCACCCCTGAAAGCCTGACGCTGCTGCTGACCCGCGCCGATGCCCAGGTCGCCTTGTCGACGCTGAAAATGGTGGTGGTGGACGAATGGCACGAGCTGATCGGCAACAAGCGCGGCGTGCAGTTGCAATTGGCACTGGCGCGCCTGCGGCGATGGAATCCACAACTGATTGTGTGGGGCATTTCCGCGACGCTGGGCAATCAGCAACACGCGCAGCAGGTGCTGATCGGCGACAACGGCGTGACCGTGCAGGGCAAGGTCGACAAGCAATTGCTGGTCGATACGCTGTTGCCGCCGTCCATCGAACGCTTTCCATGGGCCGGACATATGGGCCTGCGCATGCTGCCGCAAGTGGTCGCCGAGGTGGATAGCAGCGCCAGTTGCCTAGTGTTCACCAATACAAGGGCGCAATCGGAAATCTGGTATCAGGCGCTACTCGAAGCGCGCCCGGACTGGGCCGGATTGATTGCCCTGCATCACGGGTCGCTGGCGCGAGAGGTCCGTGACTGGGTCGAACGCGCGCTGAAAGAAGGCGCGCTCAAGGCCGTGGTGTGTACATCGAGCCTGGATCTGGGCGTGGACTTTCTGCCGGTCGAGCGCGTGTTGCAAATCGGCTCGCCTAAAGGTGTCGCACGGCTGATGCAGCGTGCCGGACGCTCAGGCCACGCGCCGGGTCGCCCTTCGCGTGTCACGCTGGTGCCGACCCACAGCCTGGAACTGGTCGAAGCTGCTGCCGCTCATGACGCCGTCGCCGCGCGGATGATCGAGCCGCGCGAATCACCACAGCAGCCGCTGGACGTTCTGGTCCAGCATCTGGTCAGCATCGCGCTGGGCGGTGGCTTCATGCCCGATGAGCTGTTGACCGAAGTGCGCAGCGCCTGGGCCTACCGCGACCTCAGCGACGAGCAATGGCAATGGGCGCTGGCCTTTGTGCGCAACGGCGGCCACTCACTGACCGCCTACCCCGATTACCGCCGCGCCGAACCGGATGAACAGGGTGTCTGGCGTGTTCCCGATGCGCGTCTCGCCAGGCGCCACCGCATGAGCGTCGGCACCATCGTCAGCGAAGCCACCGTTAACCTGAAGTACTGGAAAAAAGGCGGCGGTGGCGGCTCGCTGGGCAGCGTTGAAGAAGGTTTCATCGCCCGGCTCAAACCTGGTGACGGCTTTCTGTTCGGTGGGCGCCTGCTGGAGCTGGTCCGGGTGGAAAACATGACCGCCTACGTCAAGCGGGCTACGGGCAAGAAAGCCGCCGTGCCACGCTGGAACGGTGGTCGAATGCCACTTTCCAGCGAACTGGCGGACGCCGTGGTGGAGAAGTTCGATGCGGCGGCACGGGGTGAATTCACCAGCCCGGAAATGCAAGCCATCAAACCCTTGCTGGAAGTGCAGCAACAATGGTCCGGGCTACCGCAACGCGACACGCTGCTGGCTGAAACCCTTAAATCCCGTGAAGGCTGGCACCTGTTTCTCTACCCGTTCGCCGGTCGGCACGTGCATTTGGGGCTGGGTAGTCTGCTGGCCTGGCGTCTGAGCCAGCATCGACCGTTGACCTTTTCCATCGCCGTCAACGACTACGGGCTGGAACTGCTCAGCGCCAGCGAGATTGACTGGGCCCAGGCATTGCAGGCTGACCTTTTCAGCGAGACCGATCTTTTGGCCGACATTATTGCCAGTCTGAATGCGGGCGAACTGGCGCTGCGACGCTTTCGCGAAATTGCCCGCATCTCGGGACTGGTGTTTTCCGGCTACCCGGGTGCGGCGAAAAGCAATCGACAACTTCAGGCATCGAGCGGGTTGTTCTTTGAGGTATTCAAGCAATACGACGCTGACAACATGCTGCTGACCCAGGCCGAACAGGAAGTGCTACGCCAGGAGCTGGATCTGCAGCGTCTGGAGCTGACATTGCGCCAGATCAACAGTCGCAGGCTGGACCTGCATGCGATAAAGCGCGCGACCCCGTTGGCTTTTCCTCTACTGGTCGAGCGCTTCCGCGAAAGTCTCAGTTCGGAAAAACTCGCTGACCGCATTGCGCGCATGGTCCGCGACCTGGAGAAAGCCGCAGGTCCGGAGCATGAGCAATGACGCCTTACCTCGCAGTAACGCTGGCGGGAGAAGAGTTGTGGCTGCTGGCCGACAAGGCCATCTACTACCCAGCAGAGCGATCGCTGCTGATTGCCGACGCGCACTTTGGCAAGGCAGCGGCCTACCGCAAGCTGGGTCAACCAGTGCCACACGGCACCACTCAAGCCAATCTGCGACGACTGGACAGCCTGCTCGATGCGTATGCCTGCGATCATCTGATCTTTCTGGGCGACTTTCTGCACGCGCCGGAATCACACGCAGCGGGCACGCTCGCGGCACTGGAACAATGGCGGGGCGAACACCCGGCGTTGCGCATCACCCTGATCCGCGGTAACCATGACAAACGGGCGGGCGACCCGCCCGCCTATCTGGGCATAGATGTAGTTCCCGAACCCCTGACGCTGGGGCCCTTTGCCTTGCAACACGAGCCTGACCCACACCCTCAATTGCACGTACTGGCCGGGCATGTTCACCCGGTTTACCGGCTGCATGGGCGTGGCAGGCAAAGCTTGCGACTGGCGTGCTTCTACCTGGGCCAACGCGTCAGCCTGCTGCCAGCGTTCGGTGAATTTACGGGCGGGTTTCAGATTAGTCCGGCGCAGGACTGCTCAGTCTATGTGACAGGCGGTGATGCCGTGTGGCGAGTGGTATAGCGTCGCTAGCCGCCGCATACGAGGACCTGCCCCTCACAAGGAGAAGCAGGGAACTGGTAATCAGGCAACCGGCGCAGGTGGCGGCTCGTCAGGAACGGTAGGTCCACCTGGCTCAGTGGGCTCCGGATAGGGAGTATCTGGCCCTGGATCACCCGGAATGCCACCACCGACCATATTAAGCTCGGGAAGCAGATCCGAATGAGCCATCAATGACCAGGCAAGCAACCCGATCTCGTTAAGCGGAGATTGAACCTGTTCAGAGATTTTGAAAGTAGTCTTCATAGGGCACTCCAGATCAAAGGCCGTCGCACATATCGATTATGCGAAAGCATGTGAGCAGATAGAGTGCGAAATAGAGTATTAATTCAATTCCACTAATCACCTGACCGGCAAATCAGGTACGTGGCAGGGTGACGCCACGCTGGCCCTGGTATTTGCCGCCTCGATCCTTGTAGGACACTTCACATTCCTCATCGGACTCGAGGAACAGCATCTGTGCCACGCCTTCGTTGGCGTAGATCTTGGCCGGCAATGTCGTGGTGTTGGAGAACTCCAGCGTCACATGGCCTTCCCATTCTGGTTCAAGCGGCGTGACGTTGACGATAATGCCGCAGCGCGCGTAGGTGCTTTTGCCCAGGCAGATGGTCAGAACGTTACGCGGAATACGGAAATATTCCACCGTGCGCGCCAGCGCAAACGAGTTGGGAGGGATGATGCACACGTCGCTCTTGATATCGACGAAGCTTTTTTCATCAAAGTTTTTCGGATCGACAGTGGCCGAATTGATGTTGGTAAACACCTTGAATTCGTCTGCGCAACGCACGTCGTAGCCGTAGCTGGACACGCCGAAGGAGATCACCCTGTCAGCTCCTTCGCCACGTACCTGGCGCTCGACAAAGGGCTCGATCATCCCGTGTTCCTGCGCCATGCGGCGAATCCACTTGTCCGATTTGATGCTCATGGCGGTGTCCTGAATAGCGAGGTAAAAAAGATATCCGGCATCTTACCGGGCCGGGGCCGACGGTTCAAAGGCAACAGATAGCGAGTTTGTGTGACGAGCCGGGCTCTTTCGCTGCGAATGGAAATAATCATCAACAGACCATTGGCACGTTCGGAAAAAAGGGTTAAGGTGGCGTCACTGTGTTGCTTGTGTCACTGAGAATCTCTACACGATGTTGAATTTCGATCCAACCATCTCCATGAATTTTCCAGCTCTTTGCACTCAGTCTCGGCCAGGGCTCTTCCTACGCCGCAGTTAACTTTGTCCAAGGAGATATACTATGTCCAATCGCCAAACTGGTACCGTTAAGTGGTTCAACGATGAAAAAGGCTTCGGCTTCATCACTCCACAATCCGGTGACGACCTGTTCGTGCACTTCAAAGCTATCCAATCCGACGGCTTCAAAAGCCTGAAAGAAGGCCAACAGGTTTCTTTCATCGCTACCCGCGGTCAGAAAGGCATGCAAGCTGAAGAAGTTCAAGTTATCTAACTTGTACTGATTCGCTTAAAAACCCCGCCCTTAAAAGCGGGGTTTTTTATTGCCTGTCGTTTGAGCATTTGCTTACCCATCAAGCCACGCATAAGCCTGACCGAGAGACGTCAATTGGCTGCGCCTCCCCGCCAGAGCACCACTACAGAATCAATCGTCGCTGACAGAAATGGTCGGCATCGCCGGGCTTGCAGCTTCCTGCAAGACGATTCGTGCGCCCACGTGACGTGCCAGCTCCTGATACACCATCGCAATCTGACTTTCAGGCTCGGCAATAGCGGTAGGCTTGCCGCCATCTGCCTGTTCGCGAATCAGCATCGACAACGGCAGTGATGCCAGCAACTCGACATTGTACTGCGACGCCAGCTTCTCACCGCCGCCCTCACCAAAAAGATGCTCCGCATGGCCGCAATTGGAGCAGATGTGTACCGCCATGTTTTCCACAACGCCCAGCACCGGGATGTTGACCTTGCGGAACATCTCGACACCCTTCTTCGCATCCAGCAAGGCCAGATCCTGAGGCGTGGTGACAATCACGGCACCGGCAACCGGGACCTTCTGCGCCAGCGTCAACTGGATATCGCCCGTGCCGGGCGGCATGTCGATAACCAGATAGTCCAGATCATTCCAGGCAGTCTGCGTGACCAGTTGCAGCAACGCCCCTGACACCATCGGCCCGCGCCAGACCATAGGCGTGTTGTCATCGGTCAGAAACGCCATCGACATCACGTCAATGCCATGAGCCTGGACCGGCACGAACCACTTCTGGTCCTTGATCTTCGGCCGCGTGCCTTCGGCAATACCGAACATCACACCCTGACTCGGCCCATAGATATCTGCATCGAGAATACCGACCCGTGCGCCCTCGCGAGACAGTGCCAGTGCCAGATTGGCCGCCGTTGTGGACTTGCCGACACCGCCCTTGCCCGACGCGACAGCCACGATGTTTTTCACATTGGCCAAACCGGGGATCTGACTCTGCGCCTTGTGCGCGCTGATCACGCTTTTAATGGCAACCGTGGCCGAGCTGACGCCCTCCAGGTTCTCGATGGCGGTTTTCAGCACTTGCGCCCAGCCGTTCCTGAACAGGTCGGCGGCATAGCCCAGTTCGAGTTGCACGCTGACCTGTGCACCCTGGATATCGATGGACCGCACGCAACCGGCACTGACCGGGTCCTGATTCAGATAAGGGTCGGTGTACTGGCGAAGAATCGTCTCCACCGCTGCGCGATTGACTGCGCTCATGGGCTTACTCCGTAAAAGACTGAGTGAAACAGCCGACTATCGTACCTGTTCTGTCCGTAGCCGACATGATTTCACTGAACCCTGCCCAACCACTCAGGAGTATTCCCACAACCGAGCGGGGTGAAAAAAATCGCTCAGACCTTTATAGTGGCCGGTCTCCGTTTCACTTCAAGTAGCCGAGCCCCATGTCCGAGCCACGCAAGATTCTCGTTACCAGCGCCCTGCCCTATGCCAATGGCTCCATCCACCTTGGCCACATGCTCGAGTACATCCAGACCGACATGTGGGTGCGCTTTCAGAAGCACCGCGGCAACCAATGCATTTATGTCTGCGCGGACGATGCTCACGGTTCGGCAATCATGCTGCGCGCTGAAAAAGAAGGCATTACGCCAGAACAGCTCATCGACAACGTCAAGGCCGACCATAGCGCCGACTTCGCCGACTTCCTGGTGGATTTCGATAATTTCCACTCGACGCACTCGCACGAAAACCGCGAGCTGTCGAGCATGATCTACACGCGTCTGCGCGACGCAGGTCATATCGCGACGCGTTCAGTGACCCAGTATTTCGACCCGGAAAAGAAAATGTTCCTGGCCGACCGCTTCATCAAAGGCACCTGCCCGAAATGTGCGGCTGAAGATCAGTACGGCGACAACTGTGAAAAGTGCGGCGCAACCTATGCCCCGACCGACCTGAAAAACCCCAAGTCGGCAATTTCCGGGGCCACGCCGGTACTCAAGGACTCGAAGCATTTCTTCTTCGACCTGCCTGCATTCGACGCGATGCTCAAAAGCTGGACGCGTAGCGGAACCCTGCAGGACGCCGTCGCCAACAAGATCGCCGAATGGCTGGACAGCGGCCTGCAGCAGTGGGACATCTCCCGCGATGCGCCGTATTTCGGCTTCGAAATCCCCGATGAGCCGGGCAAATACTTCTACGTATGGCTGGATGCACCGATCGGCTACATGGCCAGCTTCAAGAACCTGTGTGCACGTCGTCCGGACCTGGACTTCGACGCGTACTGGGGCAAGGGTGCGACCACCGAGCTCTATCACTTCATCGGCAAGGACATCGTCAATTTCCACGCACTGTTCTGGCCAGCCATGCTGGAAGGTGCGGCCTTGCGCACACCGACCGGCATTAACGTTCACGGCTACCTGACCGTCAACGGTCAGAAAATGTCGAAGTCACGTGGCACCTTCATCAAGGCGCGCACCTACCTCGACCACCTGCCACCCGAGTACCTGCGCTATTACTACGCGTCGAAACTGGGTCGTGGCGTCGACGACCTGGATTTGAACCTCGAAGACTTCGTGCAAAAGGTCAACTCTGACCTGATCGGCAAGGTCGTGAACATCGCCAGCCGTTGTGCCGGGTTCATCCACAAAGGCAACGCCGGTGTAATGGTCGAGGCCAATGCGGCTCCCGAATTGACCGATGCCTTCCTCGCGGCAGCCCCAAGCATTGCCGACGCCTACGAAGCCCGCGACTTCGCCCGCGCCATGCGCGAAACCATGGCTCTGGCGGATCGCGCCAACGCCTATATCGCGGAAAAAGCGCCGTGGGCGCTGGCCAAACAGGAAGGTAAACAGGATGAGGTGCAGGCGGTCTGTGCGCTGGGTATAAACCTGTTCCGCCAGCTGGTCATTTTCCTCAAACCGGTATTGCCGAATCTGGCCGCCGACGCAGAGAAATTTCTCAACGTCGAGCCGCTGACCTGGGAAGACCACAAGACCTTGCTGGGCAATCATCAGCTCAATCCGTTCTCGGCCCTGATGACCCGCATAGATCCACTCAAGGTAGAAGCCATGGCTGCTGCTTCCAAGGAAGACCTGACCGCTACCGACACTACCGCGAGCAGTGCGCCTGCCGGTAATGGCGAACTCGCCAAAGACCCGCTGTCGGCGGAAATCGACTTTGATGCTTTTGCCGCTGTAGACCTGCGCGTTGCCCTGATTCTCAAGGCCGAACATGTGGAGGGTGCCGACAAGTTGCTGCGCCTGACTCTGGACATCGGCGATGAGCAACGTAATGTCTTTTCCGGCATCAAAAGCGCCTATCCGAACCCGTCCGAGCTCGAAGGCCGTCTGACCATGATGATCGCCAACCTTAAGCCACGAAAAATGCGCTTCGGCATTTCGGAAGGTATGGTGATGGCGGCAGGTCCTGGCGGCGAGGAGATCTATCTGCTCAGCCCGGACAATGGTGCAAAGCCCGGCCAGCGCATCAAGTAAACCCGGACAAGGCCCGGTATCCAGCCATCAGGCGGATACCGGGCCTTTGCGCATTCGCAAACCTCCCGATCTGTCCGATAATGCTGCACCCTCGATAGACAGAACACCTGTTGGTCACCTGGCAAGATCATGACTGAATTGATTCGCCTGCTTCCCGGCGTGGACCTTATCCGCAGCATCGACGCCCTTCTGCCGCAGACTCAGTGCGGCAAGTGCGGCCATCCCGGCTGCAAGCCCTACGCCGAAGGCATCGCTGGCGGTGAAGCCATCAACAAATGCCCGCCGGGCGGGGACGAAACAATAGCCCAACTGGCAGAGCTGCTAGGTGTTCCGGCTCTGCGGCTGGATATGGAACGCGGTGCAGCCCCTGCGCAGGTAGCGTTCATTCGCGAAGCAGAGTGCATCGGTTGTACCAAATGCATTCAGGCCTGCCCCGTAGATGCCATTCTCGGCGCATCCAAGCTGATGCACACCGTGATTATCGATGAATGCACAGGCTGTGATCTGTGCGTTGCGCCATGCCCGGTGGATTGCATTGAAATGCACCCGCTGCCACTGGCAACGGTCACGCCCTTCGTGGGTGGTCTGGCCCCTACACCCGAGCTGCAGGAGGCGCGGCAGCGCAAGCGTAGCCATGCCCGGAAGCGTTTCGAAGCACGAAATGCGCGCCTGCACCGTGAACAGCAAAAACGGCTGGCAGAGCGCCTTGCGCGGTCGCAACGCATTGAATCCGCTCGTGACGTGCTGCCTCATTCCGCCGTTGCACTCGCCCGAAACGACAAACCTGCCGGACCGGATGAAGCGGTGAAAAGAGCCCGTATTGCCGTGGCCATGAGCCGCGCGCAGCTCAACAAGTCGCTCAAGGCCTTCGGCCATCCACCGATTGCCGAGCAGGCCGCCAGGCTCGTGGAGTTGCAGCGCGAATACGAAGCCGCCGAGCAAACACTTGCAGCACTTCTGCCGCCCCCCGCACAGGCTAATTCCGAGGAAAAGCTCCGTCCATGAATGCCGCAAAACGCCAGGAAATCTTTCGCAGGCTGCATGAGGACAATCCGGACCCTAAAACCGAACTGGCCTACACCACGCCTTTTGAGCTGTTGATCGCCGTCATCCTTTCTGCCCAGGCCACTGACGTGAGCGTCAACAAGGCCACGGCGAAGCTGTACCCGGTTGCCAATACGCCACAAGCCATATATGACCTGGGCGTCGAGGGGCTGTCCGAGTACATCAAGACAATTGGCCTCTACAACAGCAAAGCCAAAAACGTAATTGAAACCTGCCGGATGCTGGTGGAGTTGCATAACAGCGAAGTGCCGCAGACCCGAGAAGCACTCGAAGCATTACCGGGCGTAGGACGCAAGACTGCCAATGTCGTGCTCAACACCGCTTTCCGTCAGGTCGCGATGGCTGTAGACACTCACATCTTTCGCGTCAGCAACCGTACGGGCATCGCGCCAGGGAAAAATGTGGTGGAGGTGGAGAAGCAATTGATGAAATTTGTGCCAAAGAACTATCTGCTCGATGCGCACCACTGGCTGATCCTGCACGGACGCTACGTTTGCCAGGCACGCAAGCCGCGATGCGGCAGTTGCCGTATAGAAGACCTGTGCGATTACAAGGAAAAAACGTCCGACGATTGAGCCAGACAGCTGGTTGCTATCCTGTCGATTGAAAAAATCTTTTTTACCCGCTTGTGGATTGTCGATATAAGAGGCGCCAGAGAGCCCAAGCCCTGGAGTCGACTTCATGAGCACTGACAACGAGCAACTGGACGTGGACGATGACCTTGTTTCCGTCGAAACGGATGAAACCGAAACAGCGACTATTGAGCCGGCAAAGACCAATCTGAGCAAACGACGCACCATCGACAACCTGCTTGAAGAGCGGCGCTTGCAGAAACAGCTGGCCGACTACGATTTCGACTTCTAGACAAGCGCAAAAAACCTCGCACCGGCTTCCTGCCACCTACCGTTCCATTCAGGCATTTGAAGCCTCTCACAGAAGAGGCTTCAATACGTGACTGGCTGCTCTTCACCCGCTCCACATACGTGGGCACCAGGCACGCTTCCTTCTCAAACAGACCGGTTATTCAGACCAGCCCGTTACGCTGGGCGAGCTCGATCAGATCGACCAGTGAATGCGCGTTGAGCTTGAGCAACAAACGCGTTTTATAGGTACTGACGGTTTTGTTGCTCAGAAACATACCGTCTGCAATTTCCTTGTTGGTCTTGCCTCTGGCCAGTTGTTGCAGAACCATCATCTCCCTGCCGGAAAGTCGGTCAACCATGTCCGACTCGCTCGCGTTGCCCATACTGGAACGAACCGTGTGCAACGCCTGATTGGGAAAGTAGCTGTACCCCGAGAGTACCGCCTTGATAGCGCTGAGCAGCTCGGTCAGGTCCTGTTGCTTGCAGACATATCCGGCGGCCCCTGCCTGCATGCAGCGCATGGAAAAGTGGCCGGGTGCCTGAGACGTCAGAATCAGGACCTTGAACGGCAATGTCATGGCTGACAGGCGGGCAATAACTTCCAGCCCGTCGAGCTTGGGGATACCAATATCAAGAATGACGATATCAGGAAGGTGCTCACGAGCCAGTTGCAGCGCATCCACACCGTTGTCAGTCTCCGCAATGACCTCATAGCCATGACGCTCCATCAGCATGCGTACAGCAAGGCGAATGACGGGATGATCATCCACGATCAGCACTTTATTCATGGGCAGTCCATTTTTCGCTATTCGAATTTTCAGAGCCAGCACAATAACTTAGTCGTTTACTGCTTTGCATGGCGCTCACCCTTGTGGACTGACAGCCAAAGACCATTCCTACAATTACAGCAGAAACTTCCTACAAAACTCGGCAGGAACGTACATTTTTTATTAATTTTCACAGAGCCTTCCTTTTCGGAATCTGGTGATTTTTTATTGCTGGCGGCTACGGCATAAGCATCACAGCGCCAGTAAGTAAATGCATGCAGCAAACCCAGCCAAACTTTTACGTTCAAAAATGACCTTGCTGCATCTGTTAAAAGTATCGCCACACTGTTTTTGCGTCAGCGTCAGAACACGCCGGACACATGGCTTATCGCCAGCAAAAACAGCCGGAAAACTGTAGAGGCCTTGCATCCGGATGCCCTACCCGAAACCCCATGATGGAAAATCAGTGAATACACACCACGCATTACATACGCAAACGGGGATTAAAAATTACACATCGATTCCGGAATTTCGTACAAATATTTATTTAAGGACGCTCCTTACAGGCATGAAGGAAAGTTCCTACAACCGAAGCGCACAACATAAACGCGGCGTGCCAATTGAACCATTGCCGACAAACGCCAAATAATGATAGTCCATCCCCCTTGCATTGTCGCAAGATCTTACACACACCATAGCATAACCCTACATCATTCAAGACCATAAGCAGCTCTTTCGACAAGTAGCAAATACCATTTTCTATTTCAAATCCAGACACAGGGAATCGAATAGGAAACGTACTACAAAATTCACGGACGCAACATTACAGCACGTAAGACTTTATAAAGAGCGACAAATCAATTCTGGCGGCACACCATTTTTCACTTGCAAATTTTATTACCAGTCGTTACTTTTTTAACAGAGACTTTATTACTTACTGCCATTAACCATGTGCAGCCCTATGAAACACTATCATTGGGTCATACACGTTTGCAGTTCATGAGCGGCGCGTTTACACGCACTTGGTGTATCACGCGAACCGGCTGAATTCAGGTGTTGCGTACACGGCTCATCAGGCGACACTGCCGCGTGACAAACTCTGAGTGCCTGGCAACTCTTTTGAATGGGCCCTGTGTATAACCATGTTCAAAAAGGGATACACCATGAATACTAGATACGCGCGCACGCGCTCATCAATACCCACCGCTTCCGAGTTAATCACCGCTGTGGAAAACTTTGTTGCCAAAGGCGGTATTATTGCAGTCATACCCGATGGAGAGATGGCAGGCGCATCAAACCCGTCCTCGACCGATATAGCGCCAACCCTGCCAGACGGGCCTGAACACGCTGGCAAGCTTGAACAACTCAAATACCTGGCCGCCAAGGGCGCAGGCTTTACAGCGCTGCAATATTCATTACGCATGAATAAAAAAGACGTTCGCCAACTGGCTACCGAAAACGGTGTGACGATCACTGTCAGTCAGCCCATGCTCACCACCCGCAGGGAGGCCCGTCATGACGCTACGGATATCGACGACGTGGTGGCCGGCCACGCCATGCATTACTCGGCGCTGGGCTATACCGCAGCCGAGATTGCCCAGGTACTGGACCTGAGCCTTCGCCAGGTATGGAATATCGGCAAGGCCTATCGATTCGAGTTCAAGCAGCAACGCGAGAGCGACACGACCTGAAGCCCGACTCTAAAACAGGTATCGAGTGCACAAGTTTCGACTGCCACGCAGAAAGCACCAGGCATCCTGCTTTTAACTTCGACAGCCACTGTAGGAAAAAACCAAAAGCAGACCTGCACTTTTCGCCATGAACGGTAAGAACGAATTTAATGAGTACATGCGCGGCGATACATAATCGCCTGCACCCGGCGAACTGCTGCTTACATGACTTGCCGATGGAAATACTCTGTCAATATCAAACGCGTACTGCGACACCGAAAACACACTGAGCGTCCGGCAGGACGGTCTAGAAACACTCATGAACAATGAGCAACTTGTCAGAGAGCCTGAATTCGAGAAATGGCTACAGACGTTGACGCTTTAAAGGCGTGACGGGGAACCTGGATTTAAAGTGCAGCCCTGCAAGGGCTGCACTCATCGAACAACCAGCAGTATCAGAACAGCTTACGGCCTTTATTCGCAGCAATACGCATACGCAAGGCATTGAGCTTGATGAAGCCTGCCGCATCGGCCTGATCATAGGCACCTGCGTCATCTTCGAAGGTAGCGATATTGGCATCGAACAACGAATCGTCCGACTTGCGACCGGTAACAATCACATTGCCTTTATAAAGCTTCAGACGTACAACACCGTTCACATGGGCCTGAGACGCGTCGATCATCTGCTGCAGCATCAGACGCTCCGGGCTCCACCAGTAACCTGTGTAGATCAGGCTGGCGTATTTGGCCATCAGTTCGTCCTTGAGGTGGGCGACTTCACGGTCCAGAGTGATCGATTCGATGGCGCGGTGAGCACGCAGCATGATGGTGCCGCCCGGCGTCTCGTAGCAGCCACGGGACTTCATGCCCACGTAACGGTTTTCAACGATGTCCAGACGTCCGATGCCGTTTTCGCCACCGATGCGGTTCAGGGTCGCCAACACAGTGGCAGGCGTCATCTCAACGCCGTCCAGCGCAACGATGTCGCCATTGCGGTAGGTCAGCTCCAGATAAGTTGCAACGTTCGGCGCGTCCTCAGGAGACTTGGTCCAGCGCCACATGTCTTCTTCGTGCTCGGTCCAGGTGTCTTCCAGCACGCCGCCCTCATAGGAGATGTGCAGCAGGTTGGCATCCATCGAGTACGGGGATTTCTTCTTGCCGTGGCGCTCGATCGGAATGTTGTGCTTCTCGGCGTAGTCCATCAGCTTTTCACGAGAGAGCAGGTCCCATTCACGCCACGGAGCAATCACTTTGACACCTGGCTTGAGCGCATAGGCGCCCAGCTCGAAACGCACCTGATCGTTGCCTTTACCGGTGGCACCATGGGAAATGGCATCAGCGCCGGTTTCGTTGGCGATCTCGATCAGGCGCTTGGCGATCAGCGGGCGAGCGATGGAAGTGCCCAGCAGGTACTCGCCTTCATAGACGGTGTTGGCACGGAACATCGGGAACACGAAATCACGCACGAACTCTTCGCGCAGGTCATCGATGTAGATTTCTTTCACGCCCATGGCCTGAGCCTTGGCGCGTGCCGGCTCGACTTCTTCACCCTGACCCAGGTCAGCGGTAAAGGTCACCACTTCGCAGTTGTACGTATCTTGCAGCCACTTGAGGATTACCGAAGTATCCAGGCCACCGGAATACGCGAGAACTACCTTGTTTACGTCCGCCATGCCATCACTCCACCGGGTTGTACGGAAAACCGCTGATTCTACCGTTCAAACCAGCAAATTTACAGGGGCGCGACAGCTTGTGACGACAAGGCGACGTTTGGCAGGAGCCTTATGCAGCCATCAGGACGTGTGCGCTGCACTGACCGCAGAGGCTACCGGCACCGGACGCTCATCGGGCGCAACACGCTCCAGATGCACGTTCACGCGGCGGTTGCGCGCACGATTGGCCTCATTGGTGTTGGGCACCAGCGGGTAGCGTTCGCCATGAAAGCGCAGGGTGATTTGCTGCTCGGGGATGCCCTGAGCCTTGAAGTAGTCCATGACCGCCAGCGCACGGCGGCGGGAAAGGTCGCGGTTGGTGAGCCGATTGCCACTGTTGTCCGAATGGCCGTCAAGCTCGATACGGTTAACCGTCGGGTCGGCCTTCAAATAAGCCACCATGTTGTCCAGACGCGCCTTGGCATGGGCATCCAGTTCAATACCGCCACCGGGAAATCCTACTTCAGCCTGTTTGACCTGATCGAAGTTCATCGGCAGAAGTTTGGCTGTGCACGCCTGGTAATCACTGAACGCCTTGCTGAACTTGACCGGCAGCAGGCGCACTTCCATCTGGCCACCGTCACGGGTGTAGTGACGGATAAGCGGGCTGCGACCGTCCATCAGACCACTGATCAGACGCCCGGCCTGTGCCTGGGAAGTATTGAAGGGTATGTCGCCATTGCTGACGCGCACCGACCCCAGATTGATATCACCACGCCCCGGCTGCCACGGTGCGGCGGCGGCCAGCAGCGTTGCGGAACCGTTGCCCAGCATGTTGTAGGAAGCCTTGAGGCGAAACGTCGCCTGCTCACCGGCACGGCGCACGAACTCACCGGCACCGAAGTCGGTGATCGGCTGAGTCAGGCGGCATTCGAACTGATCGCCTTCGACCTTCCACTCGATGCTCTCCAGACGAGTCTGGAAACTGATAGCCATCGCCGGGAGGCTGGCAAACATGCTGAGCAGGGCTAAATATCGCTGGCGCACGGGAGGCTCCACTGGAAATAAACGCGAAACAAAAAATGACTGACTGACAAGGGGGCTATCGGTAACTTCGTGCAAAACTTGATAGCGGATGCCTGAGAGAGTCTTTTCCGGTAGCATTCCCAGCGAGTTTGACCCGCCTGGAATCCCCAATGTCTGACCGCCTGACCCTCCTGCGTCCCGACGACTGGCACGTTCACCTCCGTGACGGAGCTGTCTTGCCTCATACCGTTGCTGACGTAGCGCGAACTTTTGGCCGCGCAATCATCATGCCCAACCTCGTGCCTCCGGTGCGCAACGCGCAGCAAGCCGATGCCTATCGTCAGCGCATTCTGGCTGCACGCCCGGCCGGCAGCCGCTTCGAGCCGTTGATGGTGCTGTACCTCACCGACCAGACCACGCCTGAAGACATCCGTACCGCGAAAGCCAGTGGCTTCGTGCACGCCGCCAAGCTGTATCCGGCCGGCGCGACCACCAACTCCGATTCCGGTGTCACCAGCATCGACAAGATCTTCCCTGCCCTCGAAGCCATGGCTGAAGTCGGCATGCTCCTGCTGGTACACGGGGAAGTGACGCGCGGCGAGATCGACGTGTTCGACCGCGAAAAGGTCTTCATCGATGAGCACCTCCGTCGTGTAGTCGAACGCTTCCCGACGCTAAAAGTGGTGTTTGAACACATCACCACCGGTGAAGCGGTGCAGTTCGTCAATGAAGCATCAGCCAATGTCGCGGCGACCATCACCGCGCATCACCTGCTGTACAACCGCAATCACATGCTGGTTGGCGGCATTCGCCCGCACTTCTATTGCCTGCCGATTCTCAAGCGCAATACGCACCAGACGTCCCTGCTCGACGCCGCCACCAGTGGCAGCGGCAAGTTCTTCCTGGGCACCGACTCGGCACCGCACGCCCAACACGCCAAGGAAAACGCTTGCGGTTGCGCCGGTTGCTACACCGCCTACGCGGCCATCGAATTGTATGCAGAAGCTTTCGAGCAGCGTAACGCGCTGGACAAGCTGGAGGGCTTTGCCAGTCTTCACGGTCCGGCGTTCTACGGCCTGCCCGCCAATCAGGACACCATCACGCTGGTGCGTGACGAGTGGACCGCCCCTGCCAGCCTGCCGTTTGGCGAGTTGACTGTTATCCCGCTGCGCGCTGGTGAAAAACTGCGCTGGCGTCTGGAGGAACACGCGTGAGTGAAGATCATTTTGACGACGAACACGAAGGCCACGGCGGTGGCGGCGGTTCTCGTCACCCGATGGCAGCACGCTTTCGCGGGTACCTGCCCGTGGTCGTCGACGTAGAAACCGGCGGTTTCAACTCAGCCACCGACGCACTGCTGGAAATTGCTGCCGTGACCATCGGCATGGATGAAAAAGGCTTCGTGTTCCCGGAACACACCTATTTCTTCCGCGTCGAGCCGTTCGAAGGTGCCAACATCGAAGCCGCTGCGCTGGAGTTTACCGGTATCAAGCTGGATCACCCGTTGCGCATGGCGGTCAGCGAAGAAACCGCAATGAACGACATCTTCCGCGGCGTGCGCAAGGCTCTCAAGGCCAATGGCTGCAAACGCGCCGTGCTGGTCGGCCACAACGCCAGCTTCGACCTCGGCTTCGTCAATGCCGCTGTCGCGCGAATGGACATGAAGCGCAACCCGTTTCACCCGTTCTCAAGCTTCGACACCGCTACCCTCGCAGGCCTGGCCTACGGTCAGACCGTGCTGGCCAAGGCCTGCCAGGCTGCCGGAATCGACTTCGACGGCCGCGAAGCCCACTCGGCTCGCTACGACACCGAGAAGACTGCAGAGCTGTTCTGCGGCATCGTCAACCGCTGGAAGGAAATGGGCGGCTGGGAAGACTTCGACGACTAAGGTCGGCACGGCAGTGAATGGACCGGCTTCTCGCCGGTTTTTTCATGCCTGTCTGGAACGGGATATCTGGATACGCTGACTCTGAAAACAACCACTCATCGTTCTACCTGAATCGAACCCAAAACAGTTTTGACAAGCATTCTCATTAACATTAAGCTCCTCGGCACCAAGCAATAAACCAGCGACGGTCAATAGCTTATGTATGTTTGTCTTTGCCAAGGTGTCACAGACGGTCAAATCCGGGATGCAATTCTGGAAGGCTGCTGCAGTTATCGTGAAGTCCGTGAAACGCTGGGTGTTGCGAGTAAATGCGGAAAATGCGCCTGCCTTGCGAAGGAAGTGGTGCGTGACACGCTGACAGAACTGCAAACCACTCAGGCATCGCTGGCCTATCCAGCAGAATTTTCAGCCGCCTGAATACCCCTCTTTTAAAGAACCGGGCACCCTGCCCGGTTTTTTTATGCCTGTAATTCAAGCGCTTAGCGTGAAGATGCGGAACTCAAACATTCTTATTCCTATTTAAATTCACTTATTATTCAACAACTTAGGTTTGACAGGCGTTTAAGCGCGGCTCACACTCGGCGCTTATATACACAATCCACCGGCAGGACCTCGAACATGAAAGGCGACATTACAGTCATCCAGCATCTCAACAAGATCCTCGGAAACGAGCTGGTCGCCATCAATCAGTATTTCCTGCATGCGCGCATGTATGAAGACTGGGGTCTGAAAAAGCTCGGCGGCCATGAGTACAAAGAATCCATCCATGCGATGAAGTATGCCGACAAGCTGATCAAGCGCACGCTGTTCCTTGAAGGGCTGCCAAACCTGCAGGATCTGGGCAAGATCCTGATTGGTGAGCACACCAAGGAAATGCTCGAGTGCGACCTGAAGATCGAGCAGAAAGGCCTGGCTGATCTGAAAGCGGCCATTGCTCACTTTGAAACGGTAGGTGACTTCGGCAGCCGTGAACTGCTGGAAGACATCCTCGAGCCCAAGGAAGAGCAAATCGACTGGCTGGAGACCCAGCTGGGTCTGATCGTAAAAGTCGGTATCGAGAACTACCTGCAGTCGCAGATGGGCGACTGATTCACCGGTTGCGCTGCAATGAAAAAGCCCGCCTCAATCGAGAGCGGGCTTTTTCTTGTGCGTAAAACCATGCTTGGGCGCAGGGCACGATAATCTCGACTATCGTGCCCACGATGCAGCGCAAGGCTTTACTCGGCTTTGGCGGCCGATGCTTCCTTGACCAGAGTTTGCAGCGAACCATCAGCCATCATTTCGGTGATGATGTCGCTACCGCCGACCAGTTCACCAGCCACCCACAGTTGCGGGAAAGTCGGCCAGTTGGCGTACTTTGGCAGGTTGGCGCGAATTTCAGGGTTTTGCAGAATGTCGACGTAGGCAAATTTTTCGCCACACGCCATCAATGCCTGGGAAGCCTTGGCCGAAAAGCCGCATTGAGGGGCATTCGGAGCGCCTTTCATGTAAAGCAGAATGGTGTTGTTTGCAATCTGCTCTTTGATCGTTTCGATGATATCCATGGAGCACCTCGGCTGAAATATCCGACTCAGTTGTCGGCACGGTGGCGCATTGTAACGAAATCCCGAGCATGACGCTCTGTCTTGAGCCTTAACAGGCAGCCACCTGTACCGGCACACCGTTCAACGCCGCATTGCCGGAGAGTACGTCAAGTTGCCGTTCGTCGGTCAGGTCATTGGCGCTCACCCCTGGCTGACTCCGGGCGATATCCATTTTCACCCCGGTACGCGAATGTCCCCAGCCATGCGGCAGGCTGACCACCCCGGGCATCATGTCGAGACTGCCCAGCACCTGCACCTCGATCGTCCCGACCCGAGAGCTGACCCGCACCTGCTGGCCATCGCTCAAACCACGACAGGCAAGATCGTCAGGGTGCATCAGCAATTGATGCCGGGGCTTGCCTTTTACCAGCCGGTGATAGTTGTGCATCCACGAATTATTGCTGCGCACGTGCCGACGACCAATCAGCAACAACGCTGCGGAATCGGGAGCGGGGTCGGCCGCGAAGCGCGCCAGGTCGGCCATGATGACCTCTGGGGCCGCCTGAATCCGCCCGTTGGCGGTTTTCAGGCGCTCAGTGAGGTTAGGCTTCAACGCCCCCAGATCGAGCCCGTGCGGGTGACTGGCCAACGTTTCCAGTGACAGTTTGTGCAGCGATGCATCGCCATAGAAGCCTGCGCGCAACCCGCGATCAATCATCTGCGCGGGTGGCAGGGTCGGTTTGAGTTCACGCTGCGCCTGGGCTGCAAATGATCTGGCCAGACCGACAAAGATCTCCCAGTCATGCAGCGCACCTTCGGGCTTGTCGAAAATGGCCTGATTGAAGCGAGTGACGTTGCGCACTGCCAGGGTATTGAAGGTGGTGTCGTAGTGATCGTTTTCCAACGCTGAGGTGGACGGCAGGATCAAGTCGGCGTGGCGGGTAGTTTCGTTGATGTACAGATCAATGCTGAGCATGAACTCCAGACCTTCGAGCGCCTGTTCCAACTGACGGCCATTGGGGGTGGACAGAACCGGGTTACCCGCGACAGTCACCAGCGCGCGAACCTGCCCTTCCCCGTCCACGAGCATTTCCTCGGCGAGCGCTGAAACCGGCAACTCGCCGCCGTACTCAGGCAGGCCGGACACCCGGCTTTGCCATAGATTGAAATGGCCGCCCGAAGTCGAACTGACGAGATCAACTGCGGGTTCCGTACACAGCGTTCCGCCCACGCGATCCAGGTTGCCGGTCACCAGATTGATCAGTTGCGCCAGCCAATGACACAACGTGCCGAAGGTCTGGGTCGACACCCCCATTCGGCCATAACAGACCGCCTTGTCAGCGGCCGCGAAATCCCGCGCCAGTTGCCGGATCTGCTCGGCAGCAATGCCGCAGCGTGGGCTCATGGCCTCGGCAGTGAAGCCGGAAATGGCGTGTCGCACTTGGTCCAGACCATCAATGGGCAAGTGACTCTCGCGAGTCAGGCCTTCTTCAAACAGAGTATTGAGCAGCCCGAACAGCAACGCCGCATCACCGCCCGGACGTACGAACAGATGCTGGTCAGCGATGGCAGCCGTCTCACTGCGGCGAGGGTCAATGACCACCAGTTTGCCGCCGCGCTGCTGGATCGCTTTCAGACGCTTTTCGACATCCGGCACGCTCATGATGCTGCCATTGGACGCCAACGGATTACCGCCGAGAATCAGCATGAAGTCGGTGTGATCGATATCCGGAATCGGCAACAGCATGCCGTGGCCATACATCAGAAAACTGGTGAGGTGATGCGGTAACTGATCAACCGAGGTCGCCGAGAAGCGATTACGAGTCTTGAGCAGCCCGAGAAAATAATTGCTGTGGGTCATCAGCCCATAGTTGTGCACGCTGGGGTTGCCCTGATAAACCGCTACCGCGTTCTGCCCATGGCGCTGCTGAATGGCGTAAAGCCGCTCTGCCACCAGATCGAACGCGGCCTGCCAGGCGATCGGTCGCCATTGGTCACCGGTGCGCAGCATCGGCTGACGCAGGCGGTCGGGGTCGTTCTGGATGTCTTGCAGCGCAACAGCCTTGGGGCAGATGTGGCCACGGCTGAAAGTGTCCAGCGGGTCACCCTTGATCGAGGTGATGCGCGGGGCAGAATCCGGCTCGGTAACGGTCTCGATGGCAAGACCGCAAATGGCCTCACACAGGTGGCAGGCGCGGTAGTGTTCAGTCCGGGTCATCACAGCCTCAGATCTTGTCATGGCAATCCGGTTGATTGCCTGACAAGCACTATGGCCGCTGCCAATAACCCGCGCCACTGACGTTTGTCGTGTGAATCGGGGGGCATCAGGCGGGCCGATGAGTGGACCGTATCAGCCGCCGATAGGCGTGACGACCTTACGCTGCAACTGGATTTCAGTGACGGTTTCGACCTGCTCCTGAGCCAGGTGAACACCGGTCAGGTCACCGATCAGGCGCCAGTGCTCGTCGAGTCCCGAGCTGATGGTCGCCATGCGATCAATCATGCGCCGCCCCGCATTACGCGTGACTTCGTCCTCGCTGCGCAGCAACTCAAAGGACATCGAGGTCATTGAGGCGGTCAGATGGGTAAGCGTGCGGGCGGTCAGCCCGAGTAACTCCGTTAGTTGACGCTCTTTTGAGTCCATTCCCCACCCCTCGATCAGTAATGTATCGGCAACGATTTATAACCTACGCCCGGCATTAAAGAAACGGTCCTTGTTTCCAGCCCGTGAAGCGGGTCGCATTCAGCGCGCCCGCGCAAACCCGGACTGTTGCAGGATTGGTACTAATTGCCAAGCGCTATTTGAGCAGTGTACAAATGCTGCCTTCGGAAAAAGCAGAGATGGCTATTGGCCTTATCAGCTTAGCCAGTTTTTAACTCGTCAACAAAGAATAACAGTGCCCCCTGACGGGGAGCGCCAGTGACATCGGTGTTTCAGAAAACAGCATGCTATTGGTAAGACGCGACATTTTTTTATACTATCGCGCCTTTCTTATTCGTCGCCTCGTGCGGCTTCCGCCGCAGGTCTCGCCCGTTTTCCCGATAAAAACCGGCTTTGATAACCTGCGGTCTGTTGCAAAAAAGGTAGTTAATCATGAACGCCAGGCACTTTCTCTCGATGATGGATTACACCCCAGATGAACTCCTGGGCTTGATCCGTCGTGGCGTAGAGCTCAAAGACCTGCGAAATCGCGGTGAGCTTTTTGAACCGCTGAAGAACCGGGTATTGGGGATGATTTTCGAGAAATCCTCGACACGTACCCGTCTTTCTTTTGAAGCAGGGATGATTCAGTTGGGTGGCCAGGCCATCTTTTTGTCCCATCGCGACACCCAATTGGGCCGTGGCGAGCCGATTGCCGACAGTGCAAAAGTCATGTCACGCATGCTCGATGCGGTAATGATCCGTACCTACGCGCACAGCAATCTGACCGAATTCGCCGCCAATTCCCGCGTCCCGGTTATCAATGGTCTGTCGGATGACCTGCACCCGTGCCAGTTGCTGGCCGACATGCAAACCTTTCTGGAGCATCGCGGCTCGATCAAAGGCAAGACGGTCGCCTGGATCGGCGATGGCAACAACATGTGCAACAGCTATATAGAAGCGGCGATTCAATTCGACTTCCAGTTGCGTGTGGCCTGCCCTGCCGGCTACGAGCCAAACGCCGAGTTCCTGACGCTGGCTGGCGAGCGTGTCACCGTGGTCCGCGACCCGAAAGCCGCAGTTGAGGGCGCCCATCTGGTCAGCACCGATGTGTGGACCTCCATGGGTCAGGAAGAGGAAACCGCCCGGCGCAAGAAGTTGTTTGCGCCGTTTCAGGTCACGCGCGCCCTGCTCGACCTGGCTGACAAGGACGTGCTGTTCATGCACTGCCTGCCTGCTCATCGCGGCGAAGAAATCAGTGTCGACCTGCTGGATGATTCACGCTCGATCGCCTGGGATCAGGCAGAAAATCGCTTGCACGCGCAGAAAGCGCTGCTGGAGTTTCTCGTCGCGCCGGCCTGCAAGCCCGCATGAACCCGTTGCTGCTGAACCTGCGCAACCTCGCTTGCGGCTATCAGAAACAGCGCGTGGTGCAGGATTTGAACATGCACCTCAACGCGGGCGATATCGGCTGCCTGCTAGGTTCATCGGGCTGCGGCAAGACCACCACACTGCGTGCGATTGCCGGTTTCGAGCCGATACATGCAGGGGAGATAACCCTGGCGGGCGAAGTCATTTCCCGTCCGGGCTGGACTCTGGCACCGGAGAAGCGCCGTATCGGCATGGTGTTTCAGGATTACGCGCTGTTCCCGCACCTGAGCGTCGCCGAGAACATCGCATTCGGCATTCGCAACCACCCGCGCCTTGATCAGGTGATCGCCGAGTTGCTTGAACTGGTCAACCTCGGCGCGCTGGGCAAGCGCTATCCTCACGAGTTATCCGGCGGGCAGCAACAACGAGTGGCCCTGGCCAGGGCGCTGGCACCGGAGCCGCAACTGTTGCTGCTCGATGAACCCTTCTCCAACCTGGATGGCGAGTTGCGTAGACGTCTGAGCCATGAAGTGCGCGATATTCTAAAGGCACGTGGTACCAGTGCCATTCTGGTGACCCATGATCAGGAAGAGGCTTTCGCGGTCAGCGATCATGTCGGCGTATTCAAGGAAGGTCGCCTGGAGCAGTGGGATACGCCTTACAACCTGTATCACGAACCTCGTACGCCCTTTGTCGCCAGCTTCATTGGCCAGGGGTATTTCATTCGCGGGCAGATGATAGACCCCGAATCGGTGCGCACCGAACTGGGTGTTCTGCGCGGCAACCGGGCATATCCGGGCGTCAGCGGCAGCGCCGTGGATGTCTTGCTGCGACCTGACGATATCGTCTACGCGCCGCACAGCGACCTGAAAGCGCGGGTAATCGGTCGAACATTTCAGGGCGCATCGACGCTGTATCGCATGCAGCTGTCTACCGGCAGCCAACTTGAAGCCATTTTCCCCAGTCATGCCGATCACGGTCAGGGCGAGGAAGTCGGTATTCGTGTGGCAGCTGACCATCTGGTGCTGTTTGCAGCGCCCGGCAGCGTCGCGGCGCATACGGTCAATCACTGAGCCCCAGCTTATTCCCGGCCAATCGGTGCGAACCGAGCCTGCGTATGCTCGGCCAGCACGGCTGCCGAAAGCTCAACCTCCAGCCCCCTCCTCCCGGCGCTGACGTAAATAGTCTCAAAACCCTGCGCTGTGTCGTCAATGAACGTACGCAGGCGCTTCTTCTGGCCCAGTGGGCTGATGCCACCCAACAGGTAGCCCGTTGAGCGCTGCGCCGCCGCGGGGTCAGCCATTTCGGTTTTTTTCGCCCCGGCGGCCTGTGCCAGAGCCTTCAGATCAAGCGTTCCGACGACCGGCACTACGGCGACCAGTAACTCGCCCTTTTCGGTACTGGCCAACAATGTCTTGAAAACCCGCGCGGGCTCCAGCCCCAGCTTTTCCGCTGCTTCCAGCCCATATGACGCTGCTTTGGGATCGTGTTCGTAACTGTGGATACGATGTTCGGCGCGAAGTTTTTTCAGTAAATCCAGTGCAGGGGTCATGCAACGCTCCTTAGGCTTCCGACTGCCTGCCACTTTAAGCCAAGTAAAGTGAACATGCCTTGATTCACGCCACCTGCAACACTGATGGCTTTTTGGTAACAGCCATAAAATCCCGGTATAAAGCGGCTGTGCGGGCTCGTATCCACTCCATGACCGTTCGGTTCCGACCTTTGACAGCGTTGTTTCTTGTCTATATTTTTTCGTTTACGAATATTATCGAAAGCGGTTTTTCGGTATAACTCGCACCAGCGATCAGAAATGGGGTTTTTCTGATACGCACGAATAACGAGCACCCATGCCTGTCTCAGGGTGCCGAGACAAAAACAAAAATGAGGTATCCATGACCATCGCACTAAAACAACCGACACTCACCGGGCAATGTGTAGCTGAATTTCTTGGCACAGCCCTGATGATTTTTTTCGGCACAGGATGCGTTGCAGCGCTCAAGGTCGCGGGAGCCACTTTCGGCTTGTGGGAAATCTGCATCATCTGGGGCATGGCCGTCAGCATGGGGATCTACCTCAGTGCCGGCATTTCAGGTGCCCACCTCAACCCGGCTGTCAGCATCGCGCTGAGTCTGTTTGCCGGTTTCGAAAAACGTAAGTTGCCTTTTTATATCTCGGCGCAAATCGCAGGCGCGTTCTGCGGAGCTGGCTTGGTGTACCTGCTGTACATCAGCCTTTTTTTCGACTTCGAACATGCGCACCACATTATTCGCGGCAGCGAACAGAGCCTTGAACTGGCCTCGGTGTTTTCGACCTATCCAAACCCTGCCATTTCCGTGGAGCAGGCATTTCTGGTCGAAGTGGTCATTACCACCATTCTGATGGGCGTCATCATGGCTTTGGGCGATGACAGCAACGGCTTGCCGCGCGGCCCGCTGGCGCCCTTGCTGATCGGCCTGCTGGTAGCCGTGATAGGCAGCTCGATGGGCCCACTGACCGGTTTTGCCATGAACCCGGCGCGCGACTTCGGTCCGAAGCTGATGACGTTCTTCGCTGGCTGGGGTGAAATGGCCTTCACCGGCGGTCGTGACATTCCTTACTTCCTGGTTCCGATTTTTGCGCCCATTCTGGGTGCCTGCCTTGGTGCTGCTGGCTACCGCGCGCTGATTGCGCGTCATCTGCCCAGCGCCGCTCCTGTTGAAAATGAAAAAGAGGCTCCTGTGGTTCGCGGCAAAGTTCAGGCTTCATCTTGAGCACCCCTCAATTTGAATCTCACTCAACTGAATCCCACCCAATAAATGCAAGGCAATCGACATGACTGACACACAGAACAAGAACTACATCATTGCTCTTGACCAGGGCACCACCAGCTCGCGCGCCATCATCTTCGACCGCGATGCCAACGTGGTGAGCACTGCCCAAAGCGAATTCGTCCAGCATTACCCGCAGGCAGGCTGGGTCGAGCATGACCCGATGGAAATCTTTGCCACCCAGACGGCCTGCATGACCAAGGCGCTGGCGCAGGCCGATCTGCACCACAACCAGATCGCCGCCATCGGTATCACAAACCAGCGTGAAACCACGGTCATCTGGGAGCGCGACACCGGCCGCCCGATCTACAACGCAATCGTCTGGCAGTGCCGCCGCAGCACCGAGATCTGCCAGCAGCTCAAGCGCGACGGTCTTGAGGAGTACATCAAGGACACCACAGGTCTGGTGATTGACCCGTACTTCTCCGGCTCCAAGGTCAAGTGGATTCTGGACAACGTCGAAGGCAGCCGCGAGCGCGCCCGCAAAGGCGAGCTGATGTTCGGCACCATCGATACCTGGCTGATCTGGAAATTCACCGGCGGCAAGGTTCACGTCACCGACTACACCAACGCCTCTCGCACCATGCTGTTCAATATCCATACGCTGGAATGGGATCAGCGCATGCTCGACGTGCTGGACATCCCGCGCGAGATACTGCCAGAGGTCAAAGCCTCCTCCGAGGTCTACGGTCACAGCAAAAGCGGCATCCCGATTGCCGGTATCGCAGGCGACCAACAGGCGGCGTTGTTCGGCCAGATGTGTGTCGAACCCGGCCAGGCCAAGAATACCTACGGCACCGGCTGCTTCCTGCTGATGAACACCGGCAAGAAAGCCGTGAAGTCGGCGCACGGCATGCTGACCACCATCGGCTGCGGCCCGCGTGGTGAAGTGGCCTATGCACTGGAAGGCGCGGTCTTCAACGGTGGCTCGACCGTGCAGTGGCTGCGCGACGAACTCAAGCTCATCAACGACGCGCTGGACACAGAATACTTCGCTGGCAAGGTCAAGGACAGCAACGGCGTGTACCTGGTGCCGGCGTTCACGGGCCTGGGCGCACCTTACTGGGACCCGTACGCACGAGGCGCATTGTTCGGCCTGACCCGCGGAGTGAAAGTCGATCACATCATCCGTGCAGCGCTGGAATCCATCGCCTATCAGACCCGCGACGTGCTCGACGCCATGCAACAGGACTCCGGCGAACGCCTCAAGTCGCTGCGCGTGGACGGCGGTGCCGTGGCCAACAACTTCCTGATGCAGTTCCAGGCGGACATTCTCGGCACCCACGTCGAACGCCCGCAAATGCGTGAAACAACAGCCTTGGGCGCCGCGTTCCTGGCCGGTCTGGCGATCGGGTTCTGGAGCAGCCTGGACGAGTTGCGCAACAAGGCGGTGATCGAGCGCGTGTTCGAACCTTCCTGCGAAGAGGCCCACCGCGAGAAACTCTACGCGGGCTGGCAAAAAGCTGTCGCGCGCACCCGTGACTGGGAACCGCACGAAAACGAAGAGTGATACCCGCTGTTGTGCGGAGGGGACAGGATTCCGGCTGACAGGTCACACTTTCCTGCGGCATGATGGGCGCCATTTGCAGAGGGCGCTCAAGGAAAAACAATGAACCTGCCTCCCCGCCAACAACAGATCCTCGAACTGGTCCGTGACCGTGGTTACGTCAGCATCGAGGAAATGGCGACGCTGTTCGTCGTGACCCCACAAACCATCCGCCGTGATATCAATCAATTGGCGGAAATGAATCTGCTGCGTCGCTACCACGGCGGCGCGGCCTATGACTCCAGCATCGAAAACACCGCCTACGCCATGCGTGCGGATCAGATGCGCGACGAAAAACAACGGATCGCCGAGGCCATCGCCGCGCAGATCCCGGACAACGCCTCGTTGTTCATCAATATCGGCACCACCACCGAATCCATCGCACGCGCCCTGCTCAACCACAACAACCTGAAGATCATCACCAATAACCTGCATGTGGCATCGATCCTCAGTACCAAGGACGATTTCGAGGTCCTGATAGCCGGTGGCAATGTGCGTCGTGACGGCGGCGTGGTGGGCCAAGGCAGTATCGACTTCATTACCCAGTTCAAGGTGGACTTCGCGCTGGTCGGCATCAGCGGCATTGATGAAGACGGCAGCCTGCTGGATTTCGATTATCAGGAAGTACGGGTTTCCCAGGCGATCATCGCCAACGCACGCAAAGTGCTGCTTGCCGCTGACTCCAGCAAGTTCGGGCGCAATGCGATGGTCCGGTTGGGACCAATCACCCTGATCGATTGCCTGGTCACCGATCAGCCACCTGTGCCCGCACTGCAACAACTGCTGACCCAGCACAAGATTCGTCTGGAAGTGGTGTGATTGTCAGGAACGACCGGTGTCCGCGATAACACATGCCGTTCTGGACACGCTGGAGCGTGAGGAACGATAAGCCCGAATATCGTGCGACGCTCCGCGTCGCATGCCGTTCCGGACGCTCTGCGTCCTCTTTTATGCGCAGAGCGTCGCGAACTTGATTCCCGCTGGAGCCTGAGACACGAGAGGTGTCCAGGCTGGCGCGTGCAGAACGAAAAGCATCAGATAGTACGGTCATACCCCGCGTGACATCCCGCCCTACAATGTTCATTTTTGTTCTTTTCCTGACTTCACCATCAGTATTTTCAATCGATACTCGCTAGCAAGGGTCATTTTATTGAGCTATTATTTTCGAAAGTGAACATTAATGTTCAGATTCGCCTTTCGAGCTTTGCTCACGAATTGTCCAGGAGGCCACCAATGCCCCACACTACCGTGCCAACCCAACCCCTCTCCGAGGTTTACGACATCGCCGTTATTGGCGGTGGCATCAATGGTGTCGGTATTGCGGCGGATGCCTCCGGTCGCGGCCTGTCGGTTTTTCTTTGCGAAAAGGACGACCTGGCCAGCCACACGTCCTCGGCCAGCAGCAAGCTGATTCATGGCGGCCTGCGCTATCTTGAGCACTACGAATTCCGTCTGGTCCGCGAAGCACTCGCAGAGCGCGAAGTGCTGCTTGCCAAGGCGCCGCACATCGTCAAACCCATGCGTTTTGTCTTGCCGCACCGTCCGCACCTGCGTCCAGCGTGGATGATCCGCGCCGGCATGTTCCTGTATGACAACCTCGGCAAGCGCGAAAAGCTGCCCGCCTCGAAAACCATTCGTTTTGGTGCGGACAGCCCGCTCAACTCGAGCATCACCCGTGGCTTCGAATACTCCGATTGCTGGGTCGACGACGCCCGTCTGGTGGTGCTTAACGCCATGGCCGCGCGTGAAAACGGCGCGCACATTCATACTCAGACTCGCTGTGTCAGCGCCCGCCGTATCAAGGGCATGTGGCACCTGCACCTGGAACGCAGCGATGGCAGCCTGTTCTCGATCCACGCCAAGGCATTGGTCAATGCGGCAGGCCCGTGGGTGGCCAAGTTCATCCGTGAAGACCTCAAGCTCGATTCGGCTTACGGCATCCGCCTGATTCAAGGCAGCCACCTGATCGTGCCGAAACTGTACGAGGGTGAGCACGCGTTCATTCTGCAGAACGAAGACAAGCGCATCGTGTTCACGATTCCGTACCTGGAACACTTCACCATCGTCGGCACCACTGACCGTGAGTATCAGGGCGATCCGAACAAGGTGGACATCACCGAAGGCGAGATGGATTACGTGCTGAAAGTGGCCAACGACCACTTCAAGAAACAGTTGAGTCGCGCAGACGTGCTCCACACATTCTCTGGCGTGCGCCCGCTGTGCAACGACGAGTCCGATAATCCGTCTGCCATTACCCGTGATTACACACTTTCGTTGTCAGGCGGCGCGGACGAGGCGCCAATTCTGTCGGTGTTCGGCGGCAAGCTGACCACCTACCGCAAACTGGCCGAATCGGCGATGACGCAGTTGGCACCGTTCTTCAAACAGATGAAACCGAGCTGGACGGCCAAGGCTGCTCTGCCCGGCGGCGAAGACATGAGCACGCCAGAAGCCCTGGCAGCAGAAATGACCCGTCGCTTCAGTTGGCTGCACGCGCCTATCGCCAAACGCTGGGCGATTACCTACGGCAGCCGCAGCTGGCGCTTGCTGGAAGGCGCGCAAGGTCTTGAAGACCTCGGCCAGCATCTGGGTGCAGGTCTGTACACCCGAGAGGTCGATTACCTGTGCGACCAGGAATGGGCTACCAGCATCGAAGACATCCTGTGGCGCCGAACCAAGCTTGGCCTGTTCACTACGCCTGAAGAACAGGCCGCTGTGCGCAGCTACCTGGAAACCGTTGTGCGCAACAAGGCCGCTATCGAGGCTGCCTGATAGCTCGCATACCACCTGTTCGCCCATCGCGCGGCGAACAGGTTTGTTCCTCTGCACCGCCCTCCCCCTGAATACTCCGTTGCATTCGGTTTTCCGAACATTTCGCTCTGCCTGATTCGGCTTCCCGGACGCTTCGATTCCGGGCGTCGCATTCAACCACGAATAAAATCCTTTAAATTCATAGCCTTGATTGATTCAAGCTGCTTGGCACGACTCATGCTCTACACTCTGAACCGAGCGTTTCGACAGGGCGTGTGTCTGGATCTGGACGCCGTTGAAGCATTCGCCAAGAAGCGGGCCGACTCCCATTGCGGCCCCATCAATAAAAATGAAATCAAGGATTCATCAATGCGCATCGTTCCCCATCTGTTGGGCGTAGCAATCACTGCCGCTCTGATCAGCACCCCGGTTTTCGCCGCCGAACTTACCGGCACCCTGAAGAAAATCAAGGAATCCGGCACCATCACGCTGGGCCACCGTGACGCGTCCATTCCGTTTTCCTACATCGCAGACGCTTCTGGCGTACCGATGGGCTACTCGCATGACATTCAGCTGAAAATCGTCGAAGCCATCAAGAAAGAACTGGACATGCCTGACCTCAAGGTCAAGTACAACCTGGTAACATCTCAGACCCGTATTCCGCTGGTTCAGAACGGCACCGTCGACGTTGAATGTGGTTCGACCACCAACAATGTCGAGCGCCAGCAGCAGGTCGATTTCTCCATCGGCATCTTCGAAGTCGGCACGCGTCTGCTGTCGAAAAAGGACTCCAGCTACAAGGACTTCGATGACCTGAAAGGCAAGAACGTCGTGACCACCGCTGGCACAACGTCCGAGCGCATCCTCAAGGCGATGAACGCCGACAAGCAGATGGGCATGAACGTGATCTCGGCCAAGGACCACGGCGAATCCTTCCAGATGCTTGAGTCCGGCCGTGCGGTCGCATTCATGATGGACGACGCACTGCTGGCCGGCGAGATGGCCAAGGCCAAGAAGCCGGATGACTGGGCAGTGACCGGTACTGCGCAATCCTACGAAATCTACGGCTGCATGGTCCGCAAGGGCGATGCCCCGTTCAAGAAGGCAGTGGATGACGCCATTGTTGCCACCTACAAGTCTGGCGACATCAATGCCATCTACAGCAAGTGGTTCATGTCCCCCGTCCCGCCTAAAGGGCTGAATCTGAATTTCCCGATGAGCGACAAGCTCAAGGAACTGATTCAGAACCCGACCGACAAGGCCGCAGAAGACAAGAAAGCCTGAGCAACCGGTTCAGCCAGTCTGAACTGATGGCATCCCGAACAGGCAAAACCTGTTCGGGACCGGCCCCTCACTCTCGAAGTCCGACAGTGCGTGCATCTCGATATAAATAGAAAAATAGGGGGAGACCCTGATGAATTACAACTGGGACTGGGGCGTGTTCTTCAAGTCCACCGGCGTCGGCAGCGAGACCTATCTGGACTGGTTCATATCCGGTCTGGGCTGGACCATCGCCATTGCTGTCGTTGCCTGGATCATTGCCCTGATACTGGGTTCGGTACTGGGCGTCATGCGCACCGTACCAAGCCGTCTGGTGTCGGGTATTGCCACGGTATACGTGGAAATTTTCCGTAATGTGCCACTGCTGGTGCAGCTGTTCATCTGGTACTTTCTGGTGCCCGATCTGCTGCCGGAAAACCTGCAGGAGTGGTACAAGCAGGACCTCAACCCGACTACCTCAGCGTTCCTGAGCGTGGTGGTCTGCCTGGGTCTGTTTACCGCTGCACGGGTCTGCGAACAGGTGCGTACCGGCATTGAAGCACTGCCAAAGGGCCAGGAATCGGCCGCGCGTGCAATGGGCTTCAAGCTGCCGCAGATCTACTGGAACGTGCTGTTGCCACAGGCTTACCGGATCATCATTCCGCCGCTCACTTCCGAATTCCTGAACGTGTTCAAGAACTCGTCGGTAGCATCGCTGATCGGCCTGATGGAGCTGCTCGCGCAGACCAAACAGACCGCCGAGTTTTCCGCCAACCTGTTTGAAGCCTTTACGCTCGCAACCCTCATCTACTTCACGCTGAACATGAGCCTGATGCTGCTGATGCGCATGATCGAGAAGAAAGTCGCTGTACCCGGACTCATCTCGCTGGGGGGCAAATAATGGACTTCACTGGAATCGTTCCGGCCATTCCCGGCCTGTGGAACGGCATGGTCATGACCCTCAAGCTGATGGCAATGGGTGTTGTCGGCGGCCTGGTGCTTGGCACTTTGCTGGCGTTGATGCGCCTGTCATCAAACAAGCTGCTGGCCAATGTGGCTGGCGCTTACGTGAACTACTTCCGTTCGATCCCGCTGCTGCTGGTGATCACCTGGTTCTACCTCGCAGTGCCATTCGTGTTGCGCTGGATTACCGGTGAAGACACGCCCATCGGGGCCTTCGCTTCCTGTGTCGTGGCCTTCATGATGTTCGAAGCCGCGTACTTCTGCGAAATCGTCCGTGCCGGCGTGCAGTCGATTTCCAAAGGACAGATGGGCGCAGCCCAGGCGCTGGGCATGAATTACTCGCAGATGATGCGACTGATCATCCTGCCCCAGGCGTTTCGCAAGATGACGCCGCTGTTGCTGCAACAGAGCATCATTCTGTTCCAGGACACCTCTCTGGTGTACACCGTGGGCCTTGTGGACTTTCTCAATGCATCGCGCTCCAGTGGCGACATCATCGGACGCGCCAACGAGTTCCTGATCATTGCCGGTCTGGTCTATTTCACGATCAGCTTTGCCGCCTCGCTGCTGGTGAAGCGTCTGCAAAAAAGGTTTGCCGTATGATTTCCATAAAAAATGTCAACAAATGGTATGGCGACTTCCAGGTGCTGACCGATTGCAGCACCGAGGTCAGCAAAGGTGAAGTGGTGGTGGTGTGCGGGCCCTCCGGTTCCGGCAAGTCGACCCTGATCAAATGCGTGAATGCGCTGGAACCGTTTCAGAAAGGCGACATTGTCGTCGACGGCACTTCCATTTCCGACTCTAAAACCAACCTGCCAAAACTGCGCTCGCGGGTCGGCATGGTGTTTCAACACTTCGAACTGTTCCCGCACCTGAGCATTGTCGAAAACCTGACCATCGCGCAGATCAAGGTACTGGGTCGCAGCAAGGCCGAAGCGACCGAAAAAGGCCTGAAATTGCTGGACCGCGTCGGTCTGTCCGAGCATGCGCACAAGCATCCCGGGCAGCTTTCCGGTGGTCAGCAACAGCGTGTTGCCATCGCTCGCGCCCTGGCCATGGACCCGGTGGTCATGCTGTTTGACGAACCGACGTCTGCGCTGGACCCGGAAATGGTCAACGAAGTGCTCGACGTGATGGTGCAACTGGCGCACGAAGGCATGACCATGATGTGCGTGACCCACGAAATGGGCTTCGCTCGCAAGGTCGCCAATCGGGTGATTTTCATGGACAAGGGTCAGATTGTCGAAGACTGCGAAAAAGAAGAGTTTTTCGGTGACGTCAGCGCACGCTCGGAACGCGCTCAGCAATTTCTCGCCAAGATTCTTCAGCACTAGGTAATGCCGGCTGCCCGCGCGCTCGCGGGCAGCTGTTCGGTTCAGGACGACTGTGATGAAATGCGACCCCACCCTGTATCGCGCCGCGCCGCCATCACTCGCCGTGAAACCTCGTCTGATACGCCAACTGTTTTTGCCGCCACTGATCCTCATGCTGATGATCGGACTGGGCTATATCGCCTACCTGATCAGCGAACACAGCGGTATCAAGAGCCTGCGCGAGACCGGTGAGCGCCAGCTGGAGCTGCACGCCCGTACGGTCGAGAGCGAAATAAGCAAGTACACCTATTTGCCCAGCGTGCTGGAGCTTGAATCCAGCGTGTCGCAGATGCTCAACAAGCCGAGCCCCGAGCTTCAGCAGCAGGTCAACCGTTATCTGGAAGGGATGAATCGACGCAGCGGCAGCCGCGCCATTTATGTGATGGACACCACCGGCCGAGTGCTGGCCACCAGCAACTGGCGTGATTCCGACAGCTATCAGGGTGAAGACCTGTCCTTCCGCGCCTATTTTCAGGACGCCGTGCGCGGCCTGCCCGGCCGTTTTTACGGGATTGGCACCACCACGGGCGAATCGGGCTACTACCTGGCCCACGGGCTGGAAGACAAAGGCCGGATCATCGGCGTCGCCGTGATCAAGGTGCGCCTTGAAGCACTGGAAGAACGCTGGCAGCGTGCTCGTCTGGAGGCATTTGTCAGCGACGAGAACGGCATCATCATCCTCTCAAGTGACCCGGCTCGACGCCTGAAGTCAGTTCGACCGCTCACTCCGCAGGTCAAGGAACGCCTGGCCCGTAGCCTGCAATATTACTGGTGGCCGCTTAACGAACTGGTGCCGCTGGAACGGGAAACCCTCTCCGAAGGCGTCGAAAAGCTTGTGTTCCCGGCCAACGTCAGTGTCGATCGAGAGCACAAGCAGGTCAGCTATCTGGCCCAGAGCCGCCCGCTGAGCGATACCGCCTGGCACCTGACACTGCTTACGCCCCTGGAAGACCTGCGCCGTGAAGCGGCCAACCAGGGCATGCTGGTAGCTGTGGCCTGCGCGCTGGTGACCTTTCTGCTGATTGCCTGGAACGAGCGGCGCAAGGTTATCTCGACCCGGCTGGCGGCCAGAGAGGCGCTGCAGGCTGCGAACAATGAGCTGGAACGCAAGATCGCCGAGCGTACCGAACACCTGCGTGCCAGCAACGAACGCCTCAAGGCGCAGATTCGCGAACGAAGACAGGCTGAAGACACCCTGCGCAAAGCCCAGGACGAGTTGGTGCAAGCTGGCAAGCTGGCGGCTATCGGCCAGATGTCGACCAGCATCGCTCATGAACTGAACCAGCCTCTGGCAGCATTGCGCACCTTGTCTGGCAATACCGTGCGTTTTCTTGAGCGAGGCGCACTGGACACCGCCAGCGCCAACCTGCGCACCATCAATGATCTGGTCGACCGCATGGGCCGCATTACCGCCAGCCTGCGCGCATTCGCCAGACGCGGCGACGATCAGGGCCAGGCGCAACTGAGCAAGGCCGTCGAGGCGGCGGCGCAGTTGCTCGGCGTACGCCTGGAGCAATCCGGCCTGGCATTGCATCGAGACTTCGTCGACGCCACCCTGACCATCGATCAGACCCGTCTGGAACAGATTCTGGTCAACCTGATCGGCAATGCGCTGGACGCCATGTTCAACCAGCCAGCGCCCGAATTGTGGCTTACCGGGTCAATTGAAGACGGCCGTTATCGCTTGCGGGTGCGTGATAACGGACACGGCGTCGATACCGAAACCCGCAAGCACCTGTTCGAACCTTTCTTCACCACCAAACCCGGCGAACAAGGCCTGGGACTGGGCCTGACGCTGTCGGCGAGCCTTGCCGCCGCAGCCGGGGGCAGCCTGAGCGCAGAGCATCCGGGCGACGGCGGCACAACATTTGTCCTGAGCCTGCCATTTGTCCCCGATGCCCCGACCGACAATCGCCCGACCGGCCCCGGCCCAGGTGGACTGACATGAGACGACACCCATGAGCATCAACAGCGACCTGACTGTGCTGATCGTCGAAGACGACCCGCATGTGTTGCTCGGCTGCCAACAGGCGCTGGCGCTGGAAGACATTGCCAGCGAAGGCGTATCCAGCGCCGAAGACGCCCTCAAGCGCATTGGTGACAATTTTGCCGGTATCGTCATCAGCGACATTCGTTTGCCGGGTATCGACGGGCTGGAATTACTGAGTCGCCTCAAGGCGCGTGACAGCAGCCTGCCGGTGGTGCTGATCACCGGTCACGGCGACATCACCATGGCCGTCAACGCAATGCGCGATGGCGCTTACGATTTCATGGAGAAACCCTTTTCTCCCGAGCGCCTGGTCGACGTCACCCGGCGCGCGCTGGAGCAGCGCGGGCTGGCCCGGGAAGTCTGGGCCTTGCGCAAGCAACTGGCCGAACGCGATTCGCTGGAAGGCCGGATCATCGGCCGCTCCCCTGCCATGCAAAACCTGCGCGCATTGATTGCCAACGTCGCCGATACATCGGCCAATGTGCTGATCGAAGGCGAGACCGGCACCGGCAAGGAGCTCGTTGCGCGCTGCCTGCACGACTTCAGCCGGCGCAAGGACAGCCAGTTCGTGGCACTCAATTGTGGCGGGCTGGCAGAAAGCCTGTTCGAGTCGGAAATTTTCGGTCACGAAGCCAATGCATTTACCGGCGCGGGCAAGCGGCGCATCGGCAAGATAGAACACGCCCACAATGGCACGCTGTTTCTCGATGAAGTGGAAAGCATGCCGGTCAACCTGCAGATCAAACTGTTGCGCGTCCTCCAGGAACGAACTCTGGAGCGGCTTGGTTCGAACCAAAGTGTCGCGGTGGATTGCCGGGTCATTGCGGCGACCAAATCCGACCTCAATGCACTGAGCAAGACCAGTCAGTTCCGCAGCGACCTGTATTACCGTCTGAACGTCGTCACGCTGGAGCTGCCACCATTGCGTGAGCGCCGCGAAGACATTCTGCAGCTGTTCGAACATTTCCTGCAGTTGTCGTCATTGCGCTTCGACCGTGAGCCGCCAACGCTGGACAGACAGACCAGTTCAAGCCTGATGAGCCACGACTGGCCAGGTAACGTGCGGGAGCTGCGCAACGTAGCCGAGCGATTTGCCTTGGGTCTGCCGGCGTTCAAACAGACAGGCACGGTCAGTGAAAATCAAAGCCTGGGATTTGCCGAAGCGGTTGAAGCCTTCGAACGATCCCTGCTCAGCGAAGCCCTGCAACGCAGCGGCGGCAACCTCAGCCAGGCCAGTCAGGAGCTGGGCATGGCCAAGACCACCTTGTTCGACAAGGTCAAGAAATACGGGCTTTGAGCACTGCGTCCGATCTTGAGTATGCGGTGTAACGCAGATCTGTGACGCAGAGCGTCACCCACTGCATTCCCACGCTGGAGCGTGCGGAACGATCGGCGTCCGCACGTCCCTAAGCAGGAGCGCGAGGAACGATAGGCGTCCGCAAGACACCTATCGTGCCCATGCTCCGCGTGGGCATGCCTTTCCGGACGCTCTGCGTCCTATCCTGCACAGGCAGTGCGTTACTGCGATTCACCGACAATCTGGCGGATCGCGCTGACGAATACCTCGACCGGCTGACCGCCCGAGACGGCGTACTGGTCGTTGAAGACCATGGTCGGCACCGACGTGATACCACGGGATGTCCAGAGTTGCTCGGCTTCGCGGACCTCTGCGGTGTACTCGCCGCTGTCGAGGATGGCCTGAGCGCGCAAACGGTCCAGGCCGACCTTCTGCGCTACGTCTGCCAGAGTCTGGTGGCTGGACGGGTCTTTCAGGTCGCTGAAATAGGCTTCGAACAGCGCCTGTTTCAATGCGTACTGCTTGCCTTGTTGTTCGGCCCAGTGCAGCAGGCGATGGGCGTCGAACGTGTTGTAGATACGCCGCTCGCCCTTGGCAAAGGTGAACCCCAGCTCGGCACCGCGCTCACGAATCGTCTCGTGAATGCTTTCGATCTGTTCTGGCGTAGAGCCATATTTTTCGGCGATGTGCTCTTTGATGTCCTGCCCTTCGGCAGGCATGTTCGGGTTCAGCTCGAAAGGCTGGAAGTGAATGTGCGCTTGCACCTCATCCCCCAGTGCCTCCAGCGCCTGATCCAGCGCGCGCAGGCCGATGACACACCAGGGGCAGGAAACATCGGAGATGAAATCGATCTTCAGTGCAGTCGTCATGTCGGCCCTTTTCAGTCAGCTAATTCAATAAGCAAGGGCCATACGATACACCTCTGTCGGAGCCTGACAACCGGGCAGGCTTCACAGTTGAGCAAGGCTGCGACCGTCCTCATGCTGGGCTTTCAGGTACGGCAGCACCGCCCCGAGCAACGGTGCCTTGAAGGCTTCCTGAAAACGGTGCGCCAGCCCCGGAATCAGGCGCAACTGGCTGCCCTGAATGTGCGCGGCCACATGCACACCGTGCATGACCGGCAACAATGGATCAGCCGTGCCATGCACCACCAGCACCGGCAGGCGCAGACGGTTCAGCAACTCCACCCGGCTCGGCTCGGCCAGAATCGCCATGATCTGACGCTTGACGCCCTCGGGATTGAAGGCCCGGTCGTAGGACACCGCAGCCTGATGCAGCAATTGCTGGCGATCGTCCTTGACCTGCGGGCTGCCAAGCGCTGCAAGCAGATCAGCCTGTTGCTCGATGGCCATTTCCCGGTTGGGCGCGCCGCGCCGCGCCAGCAGTTGCATCAACGCCGCACTGGGCATCGGCAAGCCCTGTGCACCGGAGCTGGTCATGATCAGCGTCAGGCTTTCGACCCGCGACGGGGCCAGATCGGCCAGGTGCTGAGCAATCATGCCGCCCATGCTCGCGCCAAGAACGTGAAACTGGCGAATCTGCAGGGCGTCCATCAGGCCCAAGGCATCGTCGGCCATATCGGTCAGCGAATACGGTGCAGAGACCGGCAGGCCCAGCTTGTAGCGCAGCACTTCAAAGGTCAGATTGGCCTCGGCGGGCTGTTGCACCCAGGTGGACAGACCGACATCGCGATTGTCGTAGCGAATCACCCGGTAGCCCTGCTGACACAGCGCGACCACAACCTCGTCCGGCCAATGAATCAACTGCCCGCCCAGGCCCATTACCAACAGCAAGGCAGGGTCGGACTCACTGCCGATGCTTTGATAGGCAATTCGTACCTCTTTAAGGTCAGCATGCTGTACAGGAACATCGACATCACAACGATCGGCCGCAAAAGACGGCAAGCCGCACAGAAGCGCGGCCAGAAAAATTAAAACCCGCATGAAAAACACCAAAAAACAGATCCCCAGTAGGCAGAGAGTCTGATGATGTTTTGCCAAGCGCGCTGCCACACTTGCGTGACAGTTTGATGAATGGCGCTGAGCGGTCGTTAATCGGGTGTTGCGTTACGCGGCGACCTGATCCGCCACCATCAGGTTTTCCCCAAAACGGGCGCGCGCTTCGAGGAGGGACTCCTGGTGCCAGCCCGAATGCGTGTCGCACTCGCCCAGGGACAGGACCTTGTAAACCGGCAGACGATCAAACACCGGAGCCAGCAGCTCCGGTTCGGTCACGCTGTCCAGATGCAACCCTGCAACCGGCAGCAAGGCCGCGACACCCAGGTTGGGCCGCAGGTCACCGTGATAAAGCCCAATGAGCTTCTTCAACGGCGAATACTGAAGAATGTGATAGGCGCGTTCGAAGGCGTTGCTCCATGCCAGCGGCAGGTCGAGCGCCAGGATCGGTTCGTCGATCTGAATCCACTCGACACCGCGCGCCGCCAGACGCCCGAAGATCTCGCCATACACCGGCAGTAGATGCTCCAGCAGGTCGAGGCGATCGACCTCGCCACCCTGAACATCACTTAGCCAGAGCAGTGTCAGAGGACCGATCAACGCAGGCTTGCGGCCTTGCTCGCACGCTTCAGCGACGCTCGCCAGCAGCGGTGCCCAACCAGGCTGAAAACGCTGGTCGCGTTTCAGGTGTGGCACCTGCTGCGGGTAACGCGCCATCAACCAGGTGCGCAGTTCGGCGTCCGTTGTCGCAACACCCTGATCCTGTTTCCAGAAAGCCTGCAAAGCGTGCTGCAATTCACGGTCTGCGCCAATGTGAAAATAGTCAGGGTGTTGAGTCAGGGCCACGATGCGTCCTCCATAAAAGATGGGTCTATTGTCGACAGCTGACACAACATGAGACAAACTCATTTTTTTCGTGTTGATCACAAATACTGCTCATGGAGCGCTGACGGTGCTTGAAATACGCCACCTCAAAACCCTGCACGCCCTGCGCGAGGCCGACAGCCTTGTGGAAGCCGCCGAACGCCTGCACCTGACGCAGTCGGCGCTGTCCCATCAGTTCAAGGAACTGGAAGAGCGCATGGGCATGCCGTTGTTCGTGCGCAAGACCAAACCGGTACGGTTTACCAGCGCCGGTCTGCGCCTGCTGCAACTGGCCGACTCCATGCTGCCGCAACTGCGCAGTGCCGAGCGCGACATTGCCCGTCTGGCAGGCGGCACGGCGGGACGGCTGCACATGGCAATCGAATGCCACAGCTGTTTTCAATGGTTGATGCCGACCATCGACCAGTTCCGCGATGCCTGGCCTGAGGTCGAGCTGGACCTGTCTTCCGGCTTCTCTTTCGCGCCATTGCCGGCGCTGGCGCGTGGTGACCTGGACCTGGTGGTAACGTCCGACCCGCTGGAATTGCCCGGCATCACCTACGTGCCGCTGTTCACCTATGAAGCGATGCTGGCGGTGGCCAATCAACACGCGCTGGCGGGCCGGCCGTACATTGTTCCGGAAGACTTGCTGACTGAAACGCTGATCACTTACCCGGTGGAACGCGACCGGCTGGATATCTTTACGCGCTTTCTGGAACCCGCCGACATCGAACCGGCACAGGTACGAACATCAGAACTGACGGTGATGATGATGCAACTGGTCGCCAGCGGACGCGGGGTCTGTGGCATGCCGCACTGGGCGCTGCATGAATACAGTTCACGCGGTTATGTGAAGGCCAAGCGCTTGGGCGAGAAAGGGCTGTTCGCAACGCTGTATGCCGGTATTCGCGCCGACATGCTCGACGCCCCCTACATGCGCGACTTCCTGCTGACCGCCAAGGACACCTCGTTTTCGACACTGGACGGGGTGAGCGTGGTTCGCTGACAGTATCGTCCTGCGCCACGGCACAGGACGACACGGGTTCAGTTCGCTGGAGTCTGCCGCTCGCGGTACAACGGCAGGATCAGGTCGCGTGTCAGCGGAGCCAGATGTACATCCGCAAGACTTTCTGCGCCGACCCACAGCACTTCTTCGATCTCGGCGGCGGGCAGAACCTGGGCATCAGTTCTGACCTCGTAAAGCTGACAACACACCTCAAAGCCCGGCTCGTTGGCAGCCGGTGCAGCGAACTCGCCGAGAAACAGCGCCTGCTGCGGATCGATGATCAGCCCGAGTTCTTCTTCAAGCTCCCTGGCCAGCGCCCGCGGTGCCGGTTCGCCAGGTTCAATCTTGCCGCCCGGCTGCATGAATGCCTGAGTGCCGCGCTTGCGCACCAGAAGAGTCCGGCCGTCTGCGCCGATCAGCAGCGCCGCCGCGATGCGGATTATCTTCATGCAAAGATTTCCGTTTTCAGCAAACGCGCCTGATCAGCGCGCTCAAGGGCCAGCACGATCAGGCGATGGATCAGTTCGGCATAGGTCAGGCCACTGGCCTGCCAGAGCTTGGGGTACATGCTGATGGAGGTGAAGCCGGGCAGCGTGTTGACCTCGTTGATGATGATGTCATGCGTATCGGTCACGAAGAAATCGACCCGCGAAAGCCCTGCGCAACCCAGCACTTTGTAAGCCTGCAACGCGACTTCACGTACCTGATCACTCAGATCGGCGGGAAATTCGGCGGGTATCGCGATGCGCGCCTGATCACCATTCAGGTACTTGGTGTCGTAGGCGTAGAACTCGTCGTTGGCAATCACTTCGCCACAGACACTGACCTGCGCATCGAAGTTACCCAGTACGGCGCACTCCACTTCGCGGCCGACGATGCCCTGCTCAATCAGCAGCTTGTGGTCAAATTCGAAACCCAATGCCAGTGCAGCCACGAAGCCAGCCTCGTCAGACACTTTGCTGACGCCCACCGACGAGCCTTGATTGGCCGGTTTGACGAACATCGGCAGGCCCAACTGCGTGGTCGCATCGGCGAATGACAGGGTTTCCCCACGGCTGAGCACCATGAACGGCGCGACAGCAATGCCTGCATCGCGCAGCAGACGCTTGGTCACGTCTTTGTCCATGCACGCCGCCGAGGCGAGTACGTCAGCGCCCACAAACGGAACGGCCAGCATGCGCAGCACGCCTTGCAATGCACCGTCTTCACCAAACGCGCCGTGGATCAGCGGAAATACCACGTCGATAGCTGCCAGCGGTTTGCCTGTCTCGACCTCGACAAACTGGCCGCCAGTGCTGCCAGGCAACAGCGACAACTGCTTGCCGGATGCACTCAGTTTGATCCGCGCAGGATCATTGGCATTGAGCAGGTAGTCGGCTTCGTCGAAGCGCAACCAGCGGCCCAGCTTGTCGACACCGATCAGGGTCAGCGCATAGCGATCACGATCAATCGCATTGATCACGTTGCGTGCCGACTGCAACGAAACCTCATGCTCGCTGGATTGCCCACCGAAAACGATGGCGACTGACTTTTTCAAAGCGGTTACTCCTGTTTTTCAGGCCGCGAAGATAAAAGCAATGTCGGCTGTTAGTCCAGCAGATGATTGGCCGCACACCTGAAATTCAGGCAAAAAAATCCCGGTGGTGGGCAATCCATGCGAAATGCCCATCACCGGGAGGTCAGACAGCTCATTGAGCCGCTGCGGTTTCTTTCTTGCCGCCAGAGCCAAAGGTGGCGAAACGCTTGTTGAAACCCGCGATCCGGCCTTCGTTGGTGGTCTTGCGCTGCTGCCCGGTGTACATCGGGTGCGAGGCGCTGGACACGTCGAGTGCGACATAAGGATAGGTGTTGCCGTCGGTGTGCTGCTGCGTGCGGTCTGTGTCTACGGTCGAGCCGATCAGGAAGTAAACGTCGGCAGCGGTGTCGTGGAACAGCACAGTACGGTAAGCAGGATGGATATCGGGTTTCATGGTTAGCTCTCCGGTGAGTTGACTGCAATCGTTATACAGTAACATAACAGAAGATGAGAATGATTGCTGTTGATTGCCATCATCGGCGAGCTTGATCGAACGCGCGCATGCAGCCGCTGTCGCCCTGAAACCGCCAGAACCAGCGTGCCAGAGACATTCTGTAATAGCGTGACTTTGCAATCGAGCCGAATTAACGGCACCCTGCCGCGCCGCCGAACGTCACTGGTCGCCGGCCTGGAACCTGAGCCTCTGTGGCCGATCTTTACTCATTAGCACTTTCAAGAGTCCACCGTTATGAATAACGGACGCGATCATCGAATCGACTTCTTTCGCGGCCTGGCGCTGATCTTCATATTCTGGGATCACGTGCCGGACAACCCGCTCGCGCAGTTGACCGTACGCAACTTCGGCTTCAGCGACGCAGCGGAAATCTTTGTCTTTCTTGCCGGTTACGCATCGATCCTGGCCTATGGACGCATCGCCCGGCGCGACGGCATGCTGGTGGCTGGCGTGCGGATCCTGCGCCGCACCTGGGTGCTGTATGTGGTGCATATCTTTCTGCTGACCCTGCTGATGGGCATCGTCTTCGTCGCCAACAATCATGTCGAGACGCGCGACATGGTCCAGCAGATGGGCCTTGAATACTTCGTCGGCAACCCGCAACAGGCATTGGCCGATGAACTGCTGCTGCGTTTCAAGCCCAACCTGACCGACCCGTTGCCGCTGTATATCGTGCTGTTGCTGACCTTGCCGCTGACCTTGCCATTGATGCTGCGCAAACTGGAACTGGCGGTCGGCCTGTCGATTGCCCTGTACCTGATGGTGCCGTTGTTCGGCTGGAACCTGCGTGCCTATGAAGGCGGTGGCGTGTGGTATTTCAATCCGGTGGCCTGGCAGTTGCTGTTCATTCTCGGCGGTGCCTGTGCATTGCGCAGCGAAACAGCCACACCCGCCGTACGCTCTCCGTTGCGCCAACAACCGCTGTTCCTGATGGCCGCCATCTACGTGTTGATCGCCGGGATGCTGACCTTCAGCGAAAAATGGCCCGGCCTGCACACTGCAATGGTCTCGACCCTGCACCTCGACGCCCTGTACCCCATCAGCAAGACCGACCTGGCACCCGCGCGCCTGCTGCACTTCCTTGCACTGGTCTACGTCGTCGCCCGACTGCTGCCAACCTCAAGCGCCTGGCTCGAAAACTGGCCCGCCCGACAGACCTGCCGCATGGGCCGTTATTCGCTGGAAGTCTTCTGCCTGGGCGTATTGCTCGCGCCACTGGCAGACATGGCAAACGCACTGGCAGGTGATACATGGCCTATGCAGGTGACTACCGCGATTGTCGGGCTGGGCTTGATGATGTTGATGGCCAATGGGTTGGAATTGAATAAGCGGCTGGGGAAATCGCCCCGCTTGTTAACTACTTGAGAACAGCGTCACGTTTGCACGCCCTCTCGGAAATCTCCTACTGGTTTATCAGGCCAAGTTTTTCAGGAACTGGCCGCTATTCGTTATGAGACCAAAGGGAGGGCAACGTTTTGAACATTAATGGCATTCCGAATCAGGCAAACACCCTGCAACAAACGGCGCTGATACCTGGCACCAAAAATGGCGATCCGACAGAAGATGCTGGCTTGGAAAAGGCCATTGCATCCGAAGCAAAAAAGACAGAAGAAAATGTATTTTATGAATATCAGAAAGAGCCGTGGTTATTGGAGTCGATCAACGAGCACATTACAAATCGGCTCGACTACGTGGCGCATAAAAAAATAGTCGACGTACTGGAGCTTGCGTTGATAAATGTCACCTACGACAGTTTTCGTAAAGACCTGCAAGAAACGCACCCCGACATCGCAAGTAAAAAATTTGGTTTTACACTGAACGAAAGCGCGTCCATCAAGATAATTGACTACGATAACAGCCTGACTGAGAATGACACATCAGTGCTTACCCATGCCATCAACGGGTTCAGAGAGTTCAAAGAGCAAATACAGCAGCACGCAAAGACGGTCATGACCTTGGTTGACCATGATCATGAAACATTTGGTGGTCGATATAAACTGGATATCAGTAATTTTCAGGATGTGATCGATTATGGCAAGATTATGAGCACCAGCGTGCAAAAAATGCAGGACGAATGGATACAGCAAGTCCAGAGCAATGCTGAAAAGCGAGATTTTTCCTATATTTCTTTGGCGGTATGAGAAATCAGTCTGGCGAGACAAACGGCTCGCCAGACTGAGCTGAATGTTAACCACGAGGAGCGACAGTTCGCAGAACGGTCTGTGTACAGATATGCCCCATGTAAAAAATATGAGGGGTCGCTGTCATTGGTCCCAATGAAAAATTGTGTACGGTGTAGCCAGCAACTTTATAGTGACTTCTCCATGTATTGAAACCTCTTTGTGCGTGCACAAAATCTTGGGCCTCCACGCCACCGTAACAGCGTCCAAACTCGATACGCTGAGAAGCAAAGCCGGTAGCATCACTGACTACAACATGCTCAATTGAAGGTTCTGCTTTACCAAAACTCAGGTCAAGAATCGCCATACCGCCTTCCAAGGGCGAGCCTTTGGTGTCGGTAAATCTCGCCTCAAAAACAGCCTCTTTATAAATCTGGGTGGCCAACCAGCCAATACATTTCTCAATAAAAACTCATAGATATTCTCACAAATTATGCAGAGGCAGGTTGCCACTGACAACGTCCACGCAATAGATATTGAATCACTTAGTCAATCCTTCGCGCTGAAAACACAGAAACTTCCTACAAAAAACCATTCCCATCTGCACTCTAGGAAAAATCCTACACAACAAACAGGAAAAGTTTTCCAGCACAATGCCGTTAGATAGTTATCACTAACAGCGAAGGGCGTTTTCAGAATGAACATCACCCCCCCTACCAGCACTATTCATAAGCAGCCATTTCCCCGCCAAACCACCTCACCAGAGGCACGTCAGGAAAAAGATGCTCAAACGGTCAAAAAACAACGCAATCCTAATGAAGAGTTCTACCGCTACGAGGACTCTCCTTGGCTAACAAAAAACTCAAGAGGTGAAATCGCTTCATTCTACAAGATGCTTCCCCAAGAAGATCTTGATGACCTTAAAGATAGGTACCTGAAGAAGCTAATCAAAACATCGAACGCGGAAATGTGCCGTATGTTCGACAATTACCACGAATTCAAACAACAGCTTACTTATTTAAATTTAGAGCTTTCAAATAAGAATTTTGGTTTCACACTGGGTTTCAACGAAGCTATTCAGGTTACAGATCCTGACAGTGTACTCACCCCTGCAGAATTTACCTACTTGACCGAGAAGTTGAACGATCGTCAGTCACTGAAAGACGATCTACGTAAGAATGCTAAAAGCGTCATGGAACTCGTTGACCAATACACGGAAAAACTTGACAACCGCCACACGCTCAACCTAGAAAACTACAGCAAGATCATTGATTACGGACAGGTATTCAGCCGTAACTACATTGGCAATTTCATCAACACGATTCTTTATCAAGTGGAGCGTAATGCTCCGAAGCATGAGGATGAGCGCAGACCCATAATTGACACCCATGCTTGAATTATCCAAGATTAGGACTCTACTGAATTCTAATCTCTCAGCAATAGGAAAAGGAATTTTTTGTTCGGCGCAGTAGCTTTTGCTTATAGAAAATACTCTGCATGGATGTTTCCAGGCAGAGTATTTAAGCTTAGATCAGTTCCTGGACCAATTAATTAACCACCGCTTGCAAACATGGCCAAAATTATATATGTGCGGCTTATCAGCCAGCTGTTCCGGCAGCACATTTTTAGCCCAATATAGTTTTGATTGGTAGCGTGTACTCCAAGTTTCTCTTCCATTTTCGCTGTAATGAGTAAAGTTATCAGCAAGTCTTCCGCCTTCACATCGGCCGAACGTTATCAACTGCATGATCTTCCCAGAACTGTCCGAGGTATACGTCACGCCTGCGTCATTTTCTACACCTAGAAAAAAATCCAGTACCCCGCCTTCTAATGGAAAAGCTTTGCTGTCTGTAAAGGTAGCTTCCAGCATCGCTTTTGTAAGGGCTTGGGTCGCCAAAAAAGGAGGATCGGTAAAGCCATAGGGAATCAACCTGAAGCCCTCTTCGTGGTGCAAGTCATAACGCATATGAGGAAACGAGCCAAACACCACGCTGTAATCAGTGGTATCAAACCTGGCACCGTCAGTCGCGATAATACGTATATTGACTTGTGAACCAGGATTGAGCCCTTCGATTCTCTGCGCCGATGAATGACGCTTGGGCTGCCACTCTCCGCCATCCACCTGATACTCCAACCTCCATTTCTGGTCGTAATCCGAATCCGGCGTTGTAATCAGCACATTCTGGCCGCGCGTAGCGGTGAAATTATACTGATGAACTGCCGAGGTATTCTCCAGAATATGACTGATCTGATGAATCTTGTCCGACAGCACCACAGGATTCGAATGGCTTGGGTTTTGTACAGCCTGTTCCTGCAACATTGGTTGTTGACTGACTACAGGAGCTCCTTCTACTTGTGCCATGGCGTGGTAAGACATTGCCAATAGCAATCCAGACACAAACGCACGACCTGCTTTGTTTTTCTTATTATTCATTTTATTGATCTCGATAGGGATTAACTAATCAGGGCATCATTGCCACTGACAAAACCGGACGTAATCACCTGTTTAATTCAAGATCAAGCGCTGGAAACAATTATCAGAAACGTCCTACAAATAACCGATAGGCTTTTATAAGTCCAGCGCCTGGATTTATAAAGACTGGTTTTCAGGCGCTTATCTATGACTGATATTTTTTCAGTCAAATCCTGTGCTTAGACGAAAAAGCATACAAGCCATGCAAGTCCAGGCATCGCCTCAGCCAATCTCGAAAACCACCACACAATTCCCCCCACATTCCCATCCAGCGTCTAAGCTTGGGTCAGGTGCGTTGACAGGATGACCGGACAATCGACTATGGGCGTATTTCGGCATTCCGATAGCAAGCATGAAGCGCTGTCAGCTGACCGCCAGGATGACCCACGCGCGCCAAAGCGTCCGCGTCGCAAGCGATACGGGTGGCGGGTGTTTTGGGTGATTGTGGTGCTGGCCTGCATTGCGCTGGGTGTTGCAATAACCGTGGAGAGCCGCAGTTCAAGGCTGCAGGCGCGGGAGTTCAGCCGCTTTGCCGCGAGCTTGAGTTATTCAATGCAGCCTGGGCCGAGCCATGACGTGGTGTATCCCGGTGACGGGCCGTTCGACAGGCGCCTGGGCTATTCGTCGCTGGATGAGTTCCTGCAGCGCCTGCTCAAGCGCGATTATGTGATTACTCGCCAGACCCGTTTCTCTCCAGAGCTGATGCGCTACGTTCAGCATGGCTTCTTCGTGCCTTACGAGGAAAAAACCCAGGCTGGCCTGTCGATCACTGATTGCCGAAATGAACCGTTGTATGAGTTCAGATACCCGCAGCAGTTTTACCCGACCTTTACCGCTATTCCGCCACTGCTGGTGAACAGCCTGCTGTTTATCGAAAACCGCGACTTGCTGGACCCGCAGCAACCCTTGGCCAACCCGGCAGTGGACTGGCCACGCTTCGTGAAGGCTGCGTGGTCGCAACTGGCGAAGATGTTCGCCCTTCCCGGCCAGTCGGCCGGCGGCAGTACGCTGGCGACTCAACTGGAAAAATATCGCCACTCACCCGACGGGCTGACGCTGTCGGGTTCAGAGAAGTTGCGGCAGATGATTTCCGCCAGTGTTCGCGCCTATCAACCGGGCACCGAGACCCTTGCGGTACGCCAACGGGTGGTGCGTGATTACCTGAACAGCGTGCCGTTGTCCGCGGTGCCGGGGCACGGTGAAGTGCACGGGCTGGCCGAAGGGTTGCGGGTGTGGTTCGGTGCAGATTTTGCCAAAACCAATGAATTACTGGCCTCCAGCCCCACTGACAAACAACGGCTGGCCGATAAGGCACTGGCCCTGCGCGAAGTGCTGTCACTGGTCATTGCTCAGCGTCGTCCATCGCATTATCTGGCCAAGGGTCGCCTGGAACTGGCGGACCTGACCGATAGCCACCTACGCCTGCTGGCCCAGGCCAATGTCATTGATCAACCGCTGGCCGATGCCGCATTGGCAGCCCAGGTTACCTACCGTGACTGGGCACAGCAGCCGACCATTCAGCCTATCGAAACCAACAAGGGCATCAGTGTCGCGCGCACTCGTCTGTCGAACCTGCTCAATCGCCCGCTTTACGATCTGGACCGTCTTGATCTATCGGCCACTAGCACCTTGCACGGCGAATTGCAGCGCAGCGTCAGCCAATACCTGCGTGACCTGGCCAACCCTGAGTTTGCCGCAAGGATCGGGTTGATGGGCGAGCGCCTGTTGACCCCGGCCAGCACAACGCAGGTGCGCTACAGCTTCACGCTGTTTGAACGCGGCGTGGACGGCTCGCGGGTCAGGGTCCAGACCGACAGCACTGATCAGCCGTTCGATATCAACGAAGGCAGCAAGCTGGAGCTGGGCTCGACGGCGAAGATGCGCGTGCTGACGACGTATCTGGAGATCATCGCCGAACTGCATGGGCGCTATGCGGGCCTGAACCCTGCGCAATTGCGCAAAATCCCTGTCGAGGAACCGGATCGGCTGACCCGCTGGGCGGTGGATTATCTGCTGCTGAACAAGGACCATGACCTGGCGAAGATGCTGTCGGCAGCACTCGACCGCACCTATTCGGCCAGCCCCGCAGAAGCGTTCTTCACCGGTGGCGGCATGCACCGTTTCAATAATTTCCGGCGCGAAGACAACGAGCGGATTCCAACCCTGCGCGAGTCGCTGCGTGAGTCGATCAACCTGCCGTTCATTCGTCTGATGCGCGATGTGGTGCGCTACAGCACATATCAGGCACCCAACAACAGTGCCGAGTTGCTCAAGGATGACGACAACCCGCGCCGTCAGGAATACCTCGCGCAGTTTGCCGACCGCGAGGGCACGGTGTTCCTGCTGCGCTTCTGGAAACGCTACAAGGAAAAGACCACCCAGGAACGCCTTGATACCTTTCTGGACGGTATCCATCCTACGGCCATTCGTCTGGCTGCCGTGCATCGCTACCTGTTGCCTGGGGCTGATCAAGCCACGTTCAACGCATTCATCCGCGCGCATCTGGATGAGCCGAAAGCAACCTCGAAGCTGACCGACAAGCGCCTTGCCGACTTGTACAAGGGCTATGGGCCGGGGACTTACGACTTGCCCGATCAAGGCTACATCGCCCGCGTCCACCCGCTGGAGCTGTGGCTGGTGGGCTACCTGCTCAAACACCCTGAAGCACAATTCAAGGACGCCGTGGCCGCCAGTCGTTACGAGCGTCAGGAAGTCTACGGCTGGCTGTTCAAGAGTCGCCACAAAAGCGCTCGCGACAGTCGCGTAAGGACCATGATGGAGGTCGAAGCGTTTCTGGATATCGAACAGCGCTGGCAGCGCGTGGGCTATCCGTTCGACCATCTGGTGCCATCGCTGGCAACGGCTATCGGCAGCTCGGGTGATCGCCCGGCAGCGCTGGCCGAGTTGATCGGCATTATCCAGAACGATGGCATCCGTTTGCCGCCCGTGCGCATCGACAGTCTGCATTTTGCCGCTGATACACCTTACGACACCGAACTGACCATCAACCCGGAGCTGGGCCAGCGCGTGCTGCCATCAGAAGTTGCCGCGGCAATGCGCGAAGCCTTGTCGCAGGTAGTGGATGGCGGCACCGCCAAGCGTGTGCAAGGCACCTTCAAGATGCAGGACGGCAGCGTGCTGGCGATGGGCGGCAAAACCGGCACGGGTGATAACAGGATCGAGAGCATTGGCGCAGGCGGACGCATTCTCAGTTCCAGGGCGATCAATCGCACGGCGACCTTTGTGTTTTATATCGGCGACAACCACTTCGGCGCATTGACCGCGTTCGTGCCAGGGCGCGCCGCCGAAGGCTTTCGCTTCACCTCGGCGTTGCCGGTGCAGGTACTCAAAGGCATGGCTCCGATCCTGACCCCGTACCTGGAGAATCATGGGCAGGCGATGTGCAATGCCCCACTTCCCGACCCACCCAAGGGTGCCTGACCGTTAACGACCGCTCGTCTGCCGACTCTGTGAATACTTTTAGACATATCTTAAGGTATATCTAACGTGTAACCACAGAGATCAAAAACATGCGTGAAGACAAACACCCTCCCCACCACCGTCCGCCGCATCTTCGTGAACCAGGTGAAGATCGCGACGGCTTTGAAAAACGCCCGGGCCGTGAACGCGGTGGACGTGGCCCTCGGGTTTTCGCCCCTGGCGATCTGAAATTGCTGCTGTTGGCGTTGATCGCCGAACAGCCCGCCCACGGCTATGACCTGATCCGCAAGATCGAAGGTCTGTTCGAAGGTGCGTACTGCCCCAGCCCCGGCGTTATCTACCCCACCCTGACGTTTCTTGAAGAAAGCGAAATGGTGGTCGGCGATGCCCAGGCTGGCAAGAAGCTCTACACCATCACCGATGCGGGTCGCCAATCCCTGAAAGATCAGGCCGTGGCGCTGGAAGGTGTGCGCATGCGCATAGATGTCAGCAAGCGGTCACTGCGCGGCCACGATCGTCCGCCGGAAATCCACGAAGCGGTGCACAACCTGCGCCACGCGCTGCAGATGCACCATGGCCGCTGGAGCCCGGAAGAGATTTTGCGCGTCAGCGAACTGCTCAACAGCACGGCCAAGGCTGTCGTCGATGGGCCTCAACCTGCCTCGGAGGAGTCGGCATGAATTCGCCCCAGTCAATCCATCGCGTCATGCATGAAATCAAGCGTCGCAAGCTGCAGGTGGTGCGGGTCACGGAACTGACACCCCTGATGCGCCGCATTACCTTGCAGGGGCCGGAGTTGGCGGGTTTCATCAGCCTGGGTACCGACGACCACGTCAAACTGTTCTTCCCGCAAACGGCAGAAGAGCAGGCCGCGCTGGAAAACCTGAACCCTGCCGGCGACAAGGACACGCCGCGCCCGCCGATGCGCGATTACACGCCGCGTCGCTACGACGAAGAAACCGGGGAACTGGATATCGATTTCGTTCTGCATGGCGAAGGCCCGGCTGCCACCTGGGCGGCTCAGGCTGAACCGGGGCAATTTCTGCACATCGCAGGGCCAAAGGGTTCGATGGTGGTGCCGGACATGTTCGACAGCTACCTGCTGATCGGCGACGAAACAGCCATTCCGGCCATCGCCCGACGCCTTGAATCGCTGCCCGCCAATCGTGCTGCGCTGGTGGTGGTCGAAGTGGCCAGCCCGCAGGAACAGCAGGTGTTCGACAGTGCCGCACAGGTCGACGTGATCTGGATCGTACGCGGCGAACAGAGTCTGCTGGACGTCACGCGTCGTCTGGAGATGCCCGAGGGCAAGCTGTACGCCTGGGTCGCGACCGAATCCGCGCTGTCACGCAAGTTACGTCGTGTGCTGCTCGACGAGTTCGGCCTGGAAGAGGACTTCGTCAAGGCCGCCGGTTACTGGAAGCTGGACAGCACTGAAGAATGAGCAGGACCGGGCGACTCACCGCGTACGACGAGACGCCCGTTTATCAACTGCCAGCAGCACCAATGCGATCAGCACGAAACCGAGCAGCACGCCCAGCGCGTTGATGAATGCCGCCGGGAAACCGAGCGTGCCGACATCGATGAACGGGTACAGGTAATCACCGAACATGTGGCCACGCAGCAGGACATAGGCGAAGTAGACGATCGGATAGATCGCCCAGAGCACTACATGGCTCAGACGCAGCGTGCCCTTGGGCACGTACAGCCACCAATAGAGCACGAACGCCAGCGGCATTATGTCGTGCAGCAGTTCGTCGGCCACCCACTGCCAGCCTTCCGGGTGCCACAAGTGGCGCAGCAGAATGTTGTAGGCGATGCCCACCAGCGCAATACTCACCGCAATGCCACCACACACCACCGGATGTCGGAAAAACCGGTGGCCTGCCGACTGCCGTATTGTCAGCGCACAACTCAGGGCGACCGCTACCAGCGTATTGGTCAGTACGGTGAAAAAACTTGAAAAGCGCACCAGCCCACCCAGCAGACTGGCGTGATCGGCATAACGGCCAATCAGGATCAGGTAAAGCTGAATCACCAATCCCGACCAGCCGAGACAAGCGGCCACAAGGGCGTAATAGCGCTGTCCCTGCGCAGGTTGTGGATGTTCACTGAGCATCAATCGGTATCCTTGCGTGCCGGCGTCCATGCCGGACTGTCTGGCGGGCCTGTTACCAGCCCTTGCTGCGATGCAATTTCACATACAGCGCTTCGACCTTTTCCCGCGCCCAGGGTGTCTTGCGCAGGAAGGTCAGGCTGGACTTGATGCTCGGATCGCTCTTGAAGCAGCGAATATCGATGCGTTCGGCGAGGCCGGACCATTCGTAATGTTCGACCAGCGCCCTGAGGATCTGCTCCAGCGTGACGCCGTGCAACGGGTCGGAATTGGGTGTTGTCATGATGAGCCTTGAAGCTGATGAAGAGGGATAGCAGCCTGAACAGCTTTCTGGAACGCGCTGGTCTTCCCGAAAAGTCTGCCATTGTAAGCGCCGCGCTTTCATAAAACACAGTCGGCTTGAGGCACTGTTGCCGACCTTGCAATGATCCATGTCAGGTTTATGGCTTTTAGAAAAATCGTTAGCGTCCTATCATTGCGCGTTTAAGGATTGCAGGTTTCCTTTCTGAAGAGGCTCCGCTGAATAAACGCCTATGCACGAATTCGGGCGGCAATGGTCTACGAATCAATGACCGGGCCGCGCTGAATGGGCAACCGTGTTCTGTGTGACGTTGAATTCGACCGTCGGTGATTCGTTTCAATAAACAGCCTCAAGGAATGCTGCCAGGGTCGGCGGCGTACATGAAAACAAGATATCAACTACTTACTTCTCGCGGAGATTCGCATTATGAGCACTGACAGTGCTTCAAATAGAAATCGCCTGTTGCCGACCCTGCTCGGGCTGGTGATCCTGTTGATGGGGCTGGCCTTGCTGGTCGGTGGTGCCCGACTGCTGCAACTGGATGGCTCGTTGTATTACCTGCTGGCGGGTATCGGTTTTGCCGTGACCGGCGTGTTGCTGATGACCGGCCGTGCTGCTGCACTTGGCCTGTATGCACTGCTGCTGTTCGCGAGCACCGTATGGTCGTTGTGGGAAGTCGGTCTCGACTGGTGGCAATTGGTGCCGCGCCTGGCGCTGTGGTTCGCACTGGGCATCGTCCTGCTGCTGCCGTGGTTCCGCAAGCCACTGCTGCGCAATGGCCCGGCGCGCCTGGGCACTGGCGCATTGAGCGTTGCTGTCGTGCTGGCCGGTCTGACCGCGCTGGCGAGCCAGTTCACCAACCCTGGCCGTATCGAAGGCCAACTGGACCGCGAAACTGCCGGTACCACCAACACCGCTCCGGCCATGCCTGACGGCGACTGGCAGTCCTACGGCCGCACCGCATTCGGTGATCGTTACTCGCCACTGGCGCAGATCACCCCGGAAAACGTCAACAAACTGGAACCGGCCTGGACCTTCCGCACTGGCGACATCCCTGGGCCTAACGACCCGGGTGAAACCACTGCCGAGAACACTCCGCTCAAGGTCAACGGCATGCTCTACGTGTGTACGCCGCACAGCCAGGTAATCGCGCTTGATCCGGATTCGGGCAAGGAAATCTGGCGCTTCGATCCGAAGCTCAGCACCCAGAATGCGAAAAACTTCAAAGGCTGGGCGCACATGACCTGCCGTGGCGTCACTTATCATGACGACGCAGCCTATGCAGCCAGCGCCCCGGCGCAAAGCCAGACGGTCCCGGCTGCTGACGGCACGGCCACTGCCAGTGCTGCCTGCCCGCGCAGAATCTTCCTGCCGACTGCCGACACCCGTCTGATCGCGCTGAACGCCGATACTGGCAAGATGTGTGAAGACTTCGGCAACAAGGGTTCGGTTGACCTGACCGCCAACATGGGCACCTTCGCTCCGGGCGGCTACTACTCCACGTCGCCACCGGCAGTGACCAAAGACCTGGTGATCATCGGCGGCCACGTTACCGATAACGTCTCCATGGACGAACCGTCCGGCGTGATCCGTGCCTACGACGTGCACACTGGCCGTCTGGTGTGGAACTGGGACAGCGGCAATCCGGAAGAAACTGCACCGATTGCCGAAGGCAAGATCTACACGCGCAACTCGCCGAACATGTGGTCCATGTTCAGCGTCGATGAAAAGCTCGGCATGATCTACCTGCCGATGGGCAACCAGACGCCTGACCAATGGGGCGGCGACCGCACGCCGGATTCCGAGAAATACAGTGCGGGCCTGGTTGCACTGGACATCGCGACCGGTCGCGTACGTTGGAATTACCAGTTCACCCACCACGACCTGTGGGACATGGACGTGGGCGGTCAACCGACCCTGCTGGATATGAAAACTGCTGATGGTGTGAAGCCGGCGGTATTGGCATCGACCAAGCAGGGCAGCATCTACGTGCTGGACCGCAGCACCGGTCAGCCTATTGTGCCGATCAACGAAGTACCGGTTCCGCAAGGCGCTGTTGCAGGCGATCACACCTCGCCGACCCAGCCCAAGTCCGACCTGAACTTCATGCCGCCGCCGCTTAAAGAGCGCGACATGTGGGGCGTGACGCCATTTGACCAGATGATGTGCCGGATCGACTTCAAGTCGCTGCGCTACGACGGCCCGTTCACGCCGCCTTCGCTGCAGGGTTCGATTGTTTATCCGGGTAACTTCGGCGTGTTCGACTGGGGCGGTATTTCCGTCGACCCGGTTCGTCAGATTGCCTTCGTCAACCCTAGCTACATGGCGTTCCGTTCAAAGCTGGTACCTGCTGCCGAAGTCGAAGGCGGACCTGGCCGCAAGAGCGAAACCGAAGGCGTGCAGCCGAACAAGGGCGCACCTTATGGCGTGATCCTGGAAGCACTGCTGTCGCCAATGGGCCTGCCGTGCCAGGCCCCTGCGTGGGGTTACGTGGCGGCGGTCGATCTGACCACCCACAAAACCATCTGGATGCACAAGAACGGCACCGTGCGTGACAGTTCGCCAATCCCGATCCCGCTGACCATGGGCGTTCCAAGCCTGGGTGGCCCGATCACTACGGCGAGCGGCCTGGCCTTCCTGAGCGGTACGCTTGACCAATACCTGCGCGCCTACGATGTACGTAACGGCAAGCAGCTGTGGGAAGGTCGCCTGCCAGCAGGCGCACAAACCACACCGATGACCTACACCGGCAAGGACGGTCAGCAATACGTGCTGGTCGTGGCGGGCGGTCACGGTTCACTGGGCACCAAACAGGGTGACTACGTGATGGCATTCAAACTGCCGAAGTGATGCATTAGTGCGGTAAATGAAAAGCGGCTATCGAGAGGTAGCCGCTTTTTTTATTGCCATTGAAACCTTGATCTCGTCTGCATTTGCTACCGGACGAGGCTGTAGATCTGTGACGCGGAGCGTCACGAAATGCATGCCAACGCGGAGCATTGGCACGATGGTGCTCTGACGATTATCGTTGCGCACGCTCCAGCGTGGGAATGCCGTTCTGGACGCTCTGCGTCAGCTCTTGAATGTGCGGTGCGGCGCAGACCTGTGACGCAGAGCGTCACGAAATGCATGCCAACGCGGAGCATTGGCACGATGGTGTTCTGACGATTATCGTTCCGCACGCTCCAGCGTGGGAATGCCGTTCTGGACGCTCTGCGTCAGCTCTTGAATGTGCGGTGCGGCGCAGACCTGTG